>JAEEOD010000007.1 GCA_016284115.1 Bacteroidaceae bacterium | reverse complement strand
AAAAGTAATCTATTTGAATCGTCTATCTTTCATATTACAAGCTAAGACTCAGTACAATATACAGTCACCATTCCTCTTCGACCTCTATAACAATGTCATCATTCCTAAGGTTGGTAAGAATCTTCTGCATGGCAGCGGCATCAAAAACACCGACAAGGTGGACCAAATGCTTTTTAAACTAATGGATCACTATGGGGCTGTCTACGTGAAGGAAAAGAAAATGAATGTTGACTACGAACTTGTTTATAATGACGGTGCTCATATCGGCTTAATGGTGAAACCCCACAAAAGCATAGATCGCGAAAAAGAATGGGCAAGACTTGTCAAAGAACAGATTGTTACTCTTTCTGTGGATTTATTCGATATTGGGTTGGTATTCACCTCGCCAAAACTGTCAAAACAGCATTGGCTGCTGCGATAAACTGACATAAATTACATCAGTAATTCAACTTCTCTAGCATGGGGACAAATTTGCAGTCTCCATATTTTTGTATAGTGACATCTTTTTCTCCCTCTCCATGTTTTTCTATTCTGATCATTTCCTGATGTTCGTTACCTACAGGTATTACCATAACTCCGTCGGACTTGAGCTGCATAAGTAGCGCTGGCGGCACTTCGGGTGCGCCACAAGTGATGATAATGCGGTCAAAAGGCGCATATTCCGGCAATCCCGCATAACCATCTCCTAGAAAACATTTAGCACGGAAACCTAGTTTTTGTAAACGGGGCTTGGAAAGGTCGTAAAGCTCTTTTTGCCTCTCTATTGTGAATACTCTCAAACCCATAGCACAGAGCACCGCTGTTTGATAGCCGCTGCCTGTCCCTACCTCTAGTACTTTCATTTCTGGCTGGGCGTCGAGGAGCTGACTTTGAAAAGCTACGGTTGATGGCTGGGAGATGGTTTGCCCACACTTGATGGGCAGCGCCTTGTCTTCATATGCAATATGGTCGAGCATGGTTTCTAGGAAGAGGTGTCGTGGCACTTTGTCCATAGCGCTAAGAACGCTCTCCCCAAAAATGCCTCTTTTGCGAAGCTGATTCACCATCTGTCGACGCCAGCCTTGATGTTTAAATGTATCCTCCATTTCTCTCATCTCAGTTTCTATAACCTTGGGCAACAAGTGTTATAGTTGTGTTCTGTGGCGTCACCATTACCGCGGGCATCCCCTCTTCGGTAATATGTCCTATAATGTGGACTCCTTCCATATCTTTCACCTTCTCATAGTCTTTCTGGTCTATGGTGAACAGCAGCTCGTAGTCCCCTCCACCGTTCAACGCGTTGGATACAGGCAACATATTGTTGCTCATTTCGCTGCACACTCTCGTTGTCTGATAGTCGATGGGTATGTGCTCCTCGTATACCTCACAACCACAATGTGACGATTGGCATATATGCAACAAATCGGATGCCAACCCATCGCTGACGTCTATCATTGAGGTTGGCACAACACCGGCATCCGACAGTTTCTGGACTATATCAATACGTGGCTCTGGTTTCAGAAATCGTTCTAGCACATAGTCATAACTGTCAAGATCGGGCTGAAAATCGGGATTTGCCTGATAAGTGACTTTTTCGCGCTCAAGAATGAGAAGCCCCGAATAGGCACTCCCTAAATCTCCACTGACGCATACTAAATCATGTAGCTTCGCTCCTGTACGGTATGTGATCTTGTCCTCATCTACCTCTCCTATTGCTGTCACTGTAATCACCATGCCCGAACGGCTGCTTACAGTGTCTCCTCCAACAAGGTCAATATCATATCGGTCACAACAAAGACGAATTCCTGCATACAATTCCTCTAACGCCTCCAATGAATAACGGTTCGACACTGCTATGCTCACTTCTATCTGTTTAGGCCTACCATTCATTGCGACAATATTACTTACACTGACAGCTACAGCCTTGTAGCCTAAATGTTTCAGCGGTGTGTACATCATGTCGAAATGAACTCCTTCGGCAAGGGTGTTGACTGTGACTAGTGTCTTCACAGGACCTGTGCCTAATACAGCACAATCGTCGCCTACTCCTTTCACTGTCGTGTCATGATGTCGCTCGAAACCATCGGATAGACGATCCACCAAAGCAAAAATGCCTAATGTGTCAAGCTCTGTACGACCTTCTTGATATTCAAGAGAATCCATAGTTCCATTCTAAAACTTTAACCTTAACGTTAACCAAAACAATACTGTCTTCGTTAACGTTAAGGTTATAGTGATTGTAAATAATAATTATTATTTGATGAATTTGAAATCACGACCTAGGTAATATGCCTGGTCTCCTAGGCTCTCCTCTATACGCATAAGCTGATTGTATTTGCATATTCGGTCGGTGCGGCTTGCTGAGCCTGTCTTGATCAAACCTGCATTCATCGCAACAACGAGGTCGGCTATGGTGGTATCCTCTGTCTCTCCACTGCGATGGCTTATAATTGCGGTGTAGTTGTTGCGCATAGCCAGTGTTACTGCATCTATGGTTTCGCTTAACGTTCCTATCTGATTCAACTTGATAAGTATCGAGTTGGCCACTTTGCGGTCAAGTCCCATGCGTAAACGATCGACATTGGTGACAAAGAGATCGTCACCAACAAGCTGG
>JAEEOD010000068.1 GCA_016284115.1 Bacteroidaceae bacterium | reverse complement strand
ATACCTGCCGCAGACTTCAACGACGACGGCACCGTAAAAGAATGGGGGCGTGCCCTGTCTGCCCTCCCAGGTGTAGACACTCCTGCCTACAGCGGAAAGTTCTCTGACAAGAATGCTGGCGGTAACATCAAGTTTGATGCTAAAGATGGAGCAAAGAAGTACGTCGTTACAATCAATGCGATGGAAACTACTTACAATGTCAATGTTGTTAGCTATCACCCCTTCATTTATTTCATTGGTGCTACAGACGGATGGAACAACGACGAGCCTAATCGTCAGAGACTTGCTCTTACTGACGAGGACAACGGTATTTATACCGGTTTCCTGTATTGCGCAGATCCTAACGGCTGGGGCAATCAGTTCAAGTTCCAAAAGATCATAAAAGACTGGGACAGCCAAATTAATGCATCACAGGTTCAGTTGTCTGGTGATCGCGAAGATTCCGGTGGCAATGACCACAATTTCACTGTACCAAAGGGTGAAGGCGTCTATTTCGTAAAACTTGATTTGGCCAATATGACCATTGAAGGAACTAAGATTGAATACATGGGTGTTACCGGTGACTTCTGCGGATGGAACGAAGGAACACAGATGAAATGGAATGCAACTGACTACTGCTATGAGTTGACGAATGCTGGAGTTAATGCCAACGGATGGAAGTTCCATGCCAACGGTCCTACAGATCCGAACTGGACCATCAACTTAGGTGGCGACATCAGCGACTTGTCACAGGATGGTTCTAATCTCTCTGCAGTTGGAACAACCATCAAGCTCTACCCCACTCGTAAGACCTCTGACAAGATTTACTGCACAGTAGAGTAAACCTCATTTCAAATCAACATTCAAGCGGACACCACAATCGGTGCCCGCTTGTTTTTTTCTCACTCTACCCTTTCGTTCAAAGGGCGATCGATCCTGCATCATACCCTGGCTTACGCCACTACGCAGCGCAGCTTCCTTGTCAAACTTCAGCTTCTTCTCAATTGCTTTTACTTTCAATGCCATAATAATTTAAAATTTTAAGGGTGTTAAATTATTTCCTCATCCTTAAAATCTTTTCCTTGATTCGTGTTTTTTGCAGTTATACTATGCAACACTTTCCTGTGCACTAAGAAGTTTTTGTTTCATAGTTATGCCGCAATTTTTTGATGCATTTATCAGTTTTGCAACTATGATGCAAATGTACAAAATTTTCTCGACATATGCAAATTAAAAAGCAATTGTTTTTTTATAATAAGATTTTTTAATCACCAAGTTATTACAGTTATAACTCCTGACACCTGACATCTTGATTTCAGAACTTTTCAGGAAAGAAGATTATAAGAATATATATAATATATATATTATATATATTCTTAATATAATTATTATTAATAATCCTATCTCCACTTCTATCCCCGTATCCATCCCAGATTATTCCAATCCAAAAACCTAAATGTCAGGTGTCAGGAGTTATAAGTGGAATAAGTGTATGGAAAATAGGCCCTTTTATTGAACATGTTGAGGTTACGCCAAGTTATCATACAACCGTTTGCACGGGTACGCGAAATTTATTCTGTCAACTTGTTGGCTAATTCAGTTTTTTTTTTGTATCTTTGCAGTGTAAAAGTAAAACTAATAACACTAACGATTATGAAACGACTTTTTACCTCATTATTGATTACGTTGACTACCCTGACCATGATGGCACAGGGATGGCCCGCAGAATACAAGGGCGTGATGTTGCAAGGATTCTATTGGGATGGCTTTGCTGATGCCCAATGGCCATTACTTGAAAGAGAGGCTGACAATCTTGCCACAACATTCGACCTAGTATGGGTACCCCAGAGTGCAAACTGCGGAGGACTGTCAATGGGTTACGACGACCTGTACTGGTTCTCGAATTACAACAGCTCATTCGGAACTGCCGATGAGCTAAAGTCGATGATTTCCACATTTAAATTGAAGGGTATCAGCACCATAGCCGACGTGGTAATCAACCACCGCAGGACTCTGAACCAGACCTTTGAGTTCCCCTCAGAGACCTACAAAGGAAATACCTATCAACTTCAGTCGACGGATATCTGCGCCAACGACAAGAGTAATTGGACTGGCAAAGATGATCAGAGTACCAAGGCCTATGCCGACAGCAAGGGCGTAACCATCAGTAAGAACAACGATACCGGTGAGGGTTGGAAAGGCATGCCTGACCTGGACCATAAGAGTGAGAATGTGCAGAACAACGTCAAAGCCTATCTGAAAATGTTGCTGGAGGACTTTGGCTACGAGGGCTTCCGTTATGACATGGTGAAGGGCTTTAGTGGTGAATACACCAAACTGTATAATGAGGATGCGAAGCCAAAATTCTCGGTAGGTGAATGCTGGGACAGCAGCAATACTATCAAGAACTGGATAGACGCTACAGGCAAGACGAGTGCCGCTTTCGACTTCCAATTCCGCTATACCGTGCGCAATGCCATCAACAATCAAGACTGGAGGAAGCTGGCTGCCCAGAATGATGGTAACTGGCCC
>JAEEOD010000067.1 GCA_016284115.1 Bacteroidaceae bacterium | reverse complement strand
TCAGTTTTCCGCAGAACTCGAATGCAGCGTGCATAATCTTCTTCAGAGTTCCGGGAATTGTCAATGTCGTAATTTTAGAGCAACCGCTGAATGCATACTCGCCGATATATTCAAGATTGTCGGGCAGAGTAATCGAAGTCAAATGCTTGCAACACCAGAAAGCATCGCCTACAATGCGCTTTACATTGCTCGGAATCTCGTACACGCCCTTTGCGCGTTTTGGCATATACACAAACATATCATTGATTATTACCGGCTCTTTCCATTTCAATTTTGTTACATTAAAAAAAGGACAATCGCCTATGTTCCTTACTGTTTTTTGGTAATTCAACAGACTTTAAGTTCTTACATTACTTGAACATATTCTTGATTTCTTCTTCGCTGGAATTTATCGCGACTCAGAAGTAAGATTGTTGTTGTTGACTTGTTGCCGCTTTGTGCTTTGTTTGCAGCAGCAGACGGCAATTCCACAGGTTCTACGTGCCAGCCATTCTTACTAAGGTAGTTCAGAGCCATCTCCATTGTCTTGAATTTCAAAGGCTGTCCATTCTGATCCTTGATATTGCGTGATTCGCCTTCGATAATGATAATGGTTTGTTGTGTAATAGCACTATATATCATTTCGCAGTATGCACGGTACCGCGTTTCAGCATTTGCTGCCATAGTTGCGAGCAACAGCATTAGGGTTAAAGTTGTTTTCTTAAAGTTGTACATATTCTTAATCTGTTTTGTTCATTTCTTTTAGTTTTGTTTTGAGAGTATTAACGAGGTTTTCAGGAATATCTTCATTAGCAGCGAATACGTTTGCACAGAGAACATGATTGTGCGTATCGCCATCACCTATGGAGTATAAGCCATAGCAATCATCGGTTGTATCCAATTTGAAAACGTTTTCCTTGTACTTTTCAAAACAGATCTTATGACGTTTGTCATACCATTCCTTTGTTGGAGGCAACCATCCGACGATGCACAATTCCAGACAGTCGTATGCTAAGCACCAGACGATGTCGCCTACTTTATGACGTAGTGTCAGTGGGTCTCTTCCGTGGAAAGTGTCGTACCCCTCGTAGTCGTCAAGGAATTCATCATTAAGTTCTCCTTTGCTGTTGTATGTGCGAAGGCTTAGGAATCCTCGATATGGATGGTCAGCATCAACCGCCCGTTCTCTGATAAGATACCCAAAGTTTTGTTGCCATTCACCTTCTAAGTCGTCTGTTACCACATTACACATGGCAGTTGTGGCTAATTCCAGAGTGGTATATAGTCCAACGCTATCAACGTGGCACGGACGTTCTACGGTTATTTCATCAGCACAGAATATTCGTTCAAGCTCAAATATGCTCATTATCTCTTTTTCTGATTAGACCATACAATTGTTCCGCCTCTGTAATGTACGGCTCTCGTGACATCTTCATAACAGCAATCATCAGCTAAATAGTATCTAAAATCTTCTTTGGCTGATTCTATCATGAACTTCAAAGTCTCGATGCGCCAGTTATCAACATCCTCTTCCTTTGGAATTTTTATTGTAATGTCAGATACCACATCACCCATACCTCCGCAGTCGATGGAACGTGTTTCTGGATTCCATGGATGTCCGAAAACGATATTGTCATCACGCAGCACCTCCTGTAGTCTGCAGACAAAATGCTTTCTCACTGATTCTATGAGCGCGTTTGACGTATATTCAATATCAACGATATAACCTATTGCCGGATTAAGAGCTTTCATAAAAGCGGTTTCTTCTGTTGACTTGGGAGAGGTTGTATCTTCAACTTCATCTTGAAAAACGGACATGTCCTCTCGTTCCATTTCAACCATTATCTTCAAGTGGTCGGCAAGACATTCCATCAACCACAATATCGGATGTAATGGAGAATCCGATGTTGTCCACTTCACCTATAGGTGTCTTAAAACTGAGATATGCGCAGTTCTTATCATCCTCATTTAGAGTGATGTCATATTCTAGAGAGTTATTCATACCAGTTTGTTTCTTTTAGTTCTTCATCAATCATGCCTTTGCTACTGAGGAACGAGACAGAGCGTGAAGCCGTCTCGCAGGCTTTCTCCAAACACCCGTGGATGTTCTGTTCTGTCATTTTGCTAATGGAGAGAATGTCTTTCTCACAGAGACAAGCAATGAACTGTGAAGTTGCCCAGTCGCCTGCACCTTCGGTGTCTACGACATTGTCATTCGGCACAGGAGCAACCGTCTGCCACTCGTTTCCACAAAGGGAGAAGCGGATACCATTATTGCCCATGGTCTGGATAAACAACTTGTCAATGAAGTCTTTGCAGAAGTCAACGTTGGAGAAGCGCTCATCAGAGAACTTGATGACATCGCTCTTACGGATAGCATCCATCAGTTTAGACCCATCATCTTTGCCTTCTGGCTCAAAATACACCAGTGTACCCTTCTGACGCAGTCCTTCTGCAAGTACGCGGAAACCACTCTCGGGGGAATCGAAGAAATATACGTCGGGAGTGAAGTCAAGGTTTGCCAGAAATGCTGGAGCCTCGTCACGTCCCCGCAGGTTCTTGCGCTTGGGGAAACGCGAATCAGGACTGTACTGACGATAGCCTCGTATCCACTCACCTGTATTATTGTCACGCTTGTGAATGCACTCAAACAAGGTGGTGCCGCCTTTGGGGTATTCAGCACAAAACGAGTGTCTGCACCATAGTGCTTGAGGTCAGAAGTTAGCTTAAGGCCCTGCTCTGACGTATCAAAATGCGCGATGGGGAATGTCTGCACACCGAGGTATGGTAGTATGGTTGCCACATTACCACAGGTATTGCCTATACACTCCTTAAAGAGTTCTTCCACAAACTTATTACGCTTACCTATTACAAAACCTTCGGGATAGGTACGTTTTTTGATGATATCAAGGGCGAATTTGCCTGCACAGATACATGTCTTCATCATAATATTTCTCCATCTATAAACTTACACCACTCAGATTCGGGCATATTGCCTTTTACAAACACCTTATCGCCAGGTGCCACAATCTTATTCCAACGCTCCATGATAGTCTGGTTCATAGCTAGCATATCCACAAACTCTGGATGCTTGGCCAACTCTTCCTCGGAGTCAAACAGCGGCGCATCAAGATGATGCTCTTTGGCGGGGCGCTCCATCCATACATTCAACTCTTCAAGAATACCTTCTAGGGATGAATGTACCTTCTTAATGCCGTACCGGCTGGCAATGAACTTCATATGACGTGTGCCACAAATCTCTGAATCAATGCCAAGGATAATCTTTTTGCCTCGAGCAATATTCTCTGCCAGTTCCATCTTAGTAGTCTCGGCATAGACGCGAGAGCCTAACTCTGCCTTGGGATCCTTATTTGGAATCCAGAAAAGCGCTACGTCACACATACGAAGTCCTTGCGTCTCCCATTGCACCTGATTTGAGGGTTTATGCATGGTGGCGTAACGGGTATTGATGAAAGTTACGTTATCCATGCCCATGACGGAAGCCATCTTTACGAACTTACTACGCCAACCACGGGGCGACGCTTTCATTGGACCTGCAAGAAAGACAGTCCATCCACCTTTCTTTGTAATTGGATTCGGGGAGTTGACAACTCTGTTCATTATTACTTTTTTTTTACGGTCCACATCTACATTACTTGCTCCAGTCATTAAGTTCTCGAAAAAGATTTCAAAAGAAGATCCGAAAGCATAGGATGAAAGATTTTCACCGTAAGCAGTAAGTATAAGAGCATCGCCTTCCCGTCTAAAATTATGTATTATCCCTCTGTATCTTCCGCCACAATCGCCGCCTACTATCATATGTAGAATAGCTTCATAAGGTAGTTGAATGTCTGCATTGTCTGTTATAGGTTCCAACAGTTTCTTTTTTTGAAGAAGGGTTTCAAGAATAATCTCAATGAAATCCAAAGAGGTCATATCACCAGTTATACGATACTCATAAGTTCCTGCGTCTTTTGTTGCCTCTGATTTA
>JAEEOD010000066.1 GCA_016284115.1 Bacteroidaceae bacterium | reverse complement strand
GCGTGACTGATGGTGAGGGAAGATATTCTATAGAATCAGCTGCTGCTGGGAGGATTCTGCGCGTAAGCTGTATTGGTTTTCAGACACAACTATGCGACGCCATAGAGGGGCAGACAATTGTTATGTCGCCCATGGATCTGATTGTAGAGGGAGTCGTTGTGAAAGGCCATCGTCCGACTTTCAAGATGGAAGGAAAAGCTTTTGTAGCTCCTGTACAAGGCACGGTACTGAGCAGCATTGGGGAAGGAATGGACGTGCTTAGGCAGCTCCCCTTCATCGTTAGCGACGATAATGGGATAAAGGTAATGGGGCAGCGTGGGAAACTATTGGTATATATCAACAAACGGAAAATGCAGGATTGGGATGAACTGCGGCAGTTATCGAGTAGCGACATTCGTGATGTAAGGATAGAAATGAATCCGGGGCCTAAGTATGATGCCACGGTGGGAGTTGTAATCCATGTCACTACGCTGCGCCAAGTTGGCGAGGGATTTGGCGGACGGGTGATGGCTGAAGGTAGCCAAGGCAAGGATTTTGAGAGCCGTGGTCTGATGAGCCTGAACTATCGCCGGGGTGATGTTGATATTTTTGGTGGTGTCTACTTGAATAATACTGTAAGCCGAGGCAATCATGAGGAAGTATATCAATTCCATCAAGGCCAGAAGGATTACGAAGCCTCAGGCGAGGGGAAGGAACATAATAAATATTCATGGTTATGGATGAACGCAGGCTTTAACTATCAACCAAGCGAGCGCACCTATTTTAGCATGCAGTATATCTACGACACCGATTTGAAATACTCAACGCACATGGACTTGGACAATACTTTCTCGGGTGGAAATGATAACTCGGCCTTTTCGTCTGTTACCGATGGAAACCGAAAGCGGGGCCGTCACAAACTCACAGCCTACTATTCGCAGAAACTATCCAGTCGATTGAACCTTACAGTTGATGGCGCATGGGCGCGTACCTATACAGATGAGACGGGCGATGAGGAGGAGAACCGTAGCAAAGCATGGCTTAGTTTCTCTAGTATAACGAGTGTCAGGTCTGATGTCTATGCATTGAAAGGAAATATAAGCACGATGCTGTTTGGTGGAGAATTGGACTGCGGAATAGAAGGTACGCACACGCAAAGTAGTCAGAACTATGAAGTGGTGCGTCAGTCTGCGACTGATATACTTGGCAGTTCCACAGAGTCAAGGCAGAATATGGGGAGCATTTTCATGAGTTACCAGCATAGTTTCGGACGGCTTATGGCCGACTTAGGGATGAGGTACGAGATTGCTGACTATAGATACTATAAGGATGGTGTGCTGTTGGATGATGAGAGTAGGGTCTTCCGACATTTGTTTCCCAGCCTGACGTTTTCCTACAATACCGATGCCTGGTCAGCCTCGATAGGCTATAGTGTCAAGGTTAGTCGGCCTGTTTACAATGACCTGCAAGGTGGTGTAAAGTATACGAACAGCTATCTGTACTATCAGGGCAACCCTTTTCTGCGACCTGAATACACCCATAGTTATTCACTGACCGCAAGTTATCGCGATTTTCAGTTGATGGTTGACTATTCTCATTGTGCGGATCAGTCTATAAAGACGCTTTCCATGTATGGAGCTCTCCCCGTGGTTCTATCAAGCACTGAAAACATAGACGTGAACTATTTGACGGCCAGCTTGTCATGGTCGCCAACGATTGGCAGATGGAATCCATCTCTGTCGGCTTCTTTTATGAAACAATACATGAATTATCTCGGGCGGAATTATAATCAGCCGATATTTACATACTCTTGTAAAAATGTAATTATGCTACCTCGCGAGTGGCAGGTCGTGGTCAATTTTGAAGGGCATACTCAAGGCAATGGCAATGCCTATACTACGAGGGCTGCGTTGCTCTATGATTCAGATGTTTTTGTCAGCAAAAAGATTGGCAATTGGACACTGCGTGTGGGTGCAAACGACTTGTTCCACTCCTTCAAGGATGATGGTTATGAATGGCATGGTGACATCTTTCATCGTCACTGGACAGACTTGAATGCTCAGTGTGTCTACGTACGCGCAACCTACCGTTTCAATACTGCCCAGTCGAAGTACAAGGGTGGAACTGCAGGTGAAAGTGAAATGAACAGATTCTGATGTATGTTGAGAAAGAGCTTCCCGCTGACCCTACAGCACGACCACATGCAGTGTGGTGCGGCTTGCTTGGATATGGTGTGCCGCCATTATGGCCGTCAGGTAGTCGTTATGCAAAGGAACCTTCTGGGTGAAATCGAATCACCGCGAATCACCGGGACGGTTCTTTTGATTCATTCTGATGAAGAATATTTGGTGGTAACAAGAAAAATAAATATCTTTGCGCTATATAACGTA
>JAEEOD010000065.1 GCA_016284115.1 Bacteroidaceae bacterium | reverse complement strand
TCTGTAGCATGTGTCAACAAAGTCGGTCTGTCCGACAAGGTAAGCTACATCTCCACTGGTGGTGGCGCGCTGTTAGAGGCTAGCGAAGGTAAGGTGCTGCCAGGTGTTGCAGCTATCAAGGGTGAGTAATCACAGATTATAGCCTAACGAATTTACAGGCGGCTCAAATATTACATCAATACTTGGGCCGCCTTTTTTCACCATCAACATACAAATATAAAAATGAAGAAAGTCCTCACACTATTGCTGACTCTGGTAGCCATCAGCGGCTTTGCACAAAAGAAGAAGAGCGATATTCATGCTAACGATATCATCAACACCATAAAGGAACGACTTACCATTTCAGGTTTCTTGCAAGCAGGCTATGACTACGAAGACGGTCCTGCTGGACAGAACTCCTTTAACCTGAAAAGGGGTGATGTAGCCATTACTGCCAAGATTACAGAACATTGGAAGGCAATGTTCGCCTATGCTTTCTGTGTTAATGCCATGCAGGAACTTTGGTCAGAATACGAGTTCATCCCTCAGCAGAGAATCAAAGCTGGTCAGTTCAAGACTACTTTCGGCTTGGAGAACGGCATTGCACCCACCAAAGCCGAAATCATTGATGACTACTCGCAGGTGACTCGTTACATGTTAGGTGTGAAGGACAACCCTTTGCAGGGTAATCATGCAGGTCGTGATATCGGTATCGTGGTAAATGGCGACTTGTTTAACAACCTGTTGCACTACGACCTGGCATTGATGAACGGTCAGGGCATCAATCGCAAGGATGGCAATCATCATAAGGACATTGTGGCAAGACTGAATGTGAATGCTACCGATTGGTTAACAGTAAGTGGCTCACTCTACAAAGGCAAGAATCATGCTGTAGGTAATTCCATCTATGTACCAGAAATTCAAGCAGGTGATGACTATACCAATGACCATTGGAGCGTGGGCACTTTGATTACTGCCAAAGAGGGTTATCTGCGTGCCGAGTATGTGCAAGGCAAAGAGGGTAAGGCAAAAAGCGAAGGCTACTATGCCCTTGCTTATATCCACGTGCATCCAAAAGTGGATTTAATTCTTTCGTACGATTACCTGAACCGAAATAAGGACTTGGTCATGAAACAGACCAACTATGTAATCGGTACTGATTGGTGGTTTTATCCTGGCTGCAGATTGAGATTAAATTATACCTACTGTGACAGAAGCATAGAGATGGGTAAAAACAGTAATTTGTTGCAGGCACAAATTCAAGTGGGATTCTAATGGATAAAAAGTATCATATCATTCTGGCGAGCAACTCGCCAAGGAGAAAAGAATTATTGTCAGGCTTAGACCTTGAGTACGAAATACGTACGATGCCAGACATTGACGAGTCCTATCCTGCCGAATTGCAGGGTGGCGACATACCTTTATATATTTCTAAGGAAAAGGCAGATGCCTACAAGTCGATGCTACAAATAAATGATTTAATCATTACGGCAGATACTATCGTATGGCTCGATGGTGAAGTACTCGGCAAGCCACACAACCGAGAAGATGCTATCGCTATGTTGCACAAACTTTCTGGACATACACACGAAGTGTTTACGGGTGTAACACTTACTACCACCCAAAAGCAACGCAGTTTCTATGCCGAAACAAAGGTTACTTTTGCTCAGTTAAGTGACGAAGAAATTGCACACTATGTGGATAAGTTCCAGCCATTCGACAAAGCCGGTTCGTATGGTGTGCAAGAATGGATTGGCTATATTGGTGTGGAGCGCATTGAGGGCAGCTACTTCAATGTAATGGGGTTGCCTGTACAACGACTGTACAAAGAATTGAAGATTTTCTAAAGCAAATCTAACATAAGTAAATAATCGGTATTGCTAATACCTTTTTGTTGCATCAGATCCCTATCCTTGAGATAAAGAGTACGAAACAGAGGAAAATTGTGACCTGCTGCTTTCTGGTAACGCTCAATGGCAGATTTGATATTTCCATTACACCAAGCCACATGCCCAGCATTCAGCCAATCATTGCTATTGGGTTGCAAACAGATGAGTTTGTTGTAATATTGTTCTGCCTGCTCCAGTTTGTCTAACATGAAATTGCACCAAGCGATACCTCGCCACGCTTTGACGTTGTTATCTTCCACCAAATCCATCTTGTAGAAACACTGCAACGCCTCATGGAAATTGTTTTGTTCCATCAAGCACCCACCCAAACCATAGGTATATGACAGGTTATCAGGCTCAATTTGCAAGAGTTCCTCGAAGCAAGCCTGCGCTTTATTAAATGCTCCTATGCGACGATAACAAAAAGCCAAATGTTTAAGCGTCCATTTGTTGTCTGGATTGATTAAATTAGCTTGATTGTAAGATTGTATAGCTTTGTCCATAGCATGATACGCCACCTCATGGCAGTAACCCATTCGCTGAAAAACATCCTTGTCAGCTGCTTGCAACGCATCCAAACTTTCATACAGCCTAAGGGCCTTTTCAAACCTTTCAGTCTTGAAATAAAGATCGGCTACTTTTCTGATAAAGTCCGACCGATACAACAACGGCTTCAGCAAGGGGTTATCTTGAAGTTGAAGGTCGTCGTCAAAAAGATTATGAAACTCTTTCTTCACTTGACTAAGCTTGAAAAAACGGTAGAGGTCTTGGATATAGAACCTGCTAATAACATCCATCGAACTGGCCTTCATGACATGCTTCTCTACCTCATCCTCTTCGAATAACATTTCCATATCTTCGTTCAACAATCCGCCGAAAGCTAGTTTACGTTGGTTGGCAGGAATTTGCTGCATCATGAAAATTAAGGAATAGCAGTCACTACTACAAAATACACCCATTTTAAGCAGTCCCAACTCCCACTTGTTCTTATCGTTCATGTCGGAGCCTAATACCTTGACCACCTCCGAATGCATCAGCTCGAAGGGATAAAACCAGTTATGAATCTCATTAAAAAATGTGAAACCTTTCATGCGAGAAAAGTTAGCCATGTTGATATCCCCGCCTTCCTGTTGCAGTTCGCCAATCTTGCGCATCTTGTTGTTGAGCTTCGACCCTAAATCAAACATCCATTCTGGGTTCATATCCATCTCTTCGCCCTCATCATTAAACGGCTTTTGTTGCCTTTGCTGGATATTCTTCATCACCTCAGGCATAATCTCCTCAT
Source organism: Bacteroidaceae bacterium (assembly GCA_016284115.1). Next base: position 5,014 of record JAEEOD010000065.1, on the reverse strand, counting down.
TCACGGTTTTGTTGATACGTTCGGTATCCTGACTCCTCAGCAATTGCATGTAGATGCTGTTAGTATCACGAGAAAAATCCGGCAATTCCTCTTGTAGCAGACTGATCCGAGTATGAATACCAGGATATAGATTGATACGATCAGCATACTGATGTACTACCAACACGAAACCTACTTGTGCACGTGCCTTCACTTGGTTATCTTTGTGGTAGAAAGCTTCCATCAACCATAATAGTTTAGTCTCATCAAAACAACACAAGAGACTCAACGTCACGGCACCTACAAACAGAGACAAGTCATTGGAAGTGATAAGCTCAGACGAAAGATACTTGTATGCGATGTTTTTTTCAGACGATAGCCAACGATTGTTTGTCCACACCAGCGTAAACATATTTTTCAAGGCTGACTCATGCGTCTGCAAGTCTTTCTGCAATTTCTCTTCGTCGTTGAGCAATTGATACAGACTGATACTATCACTAAACGATTCCAAGGTATTAAGAAGGGAAGACAATGTAACTTGTAACGGATGCTGCTTCAGTTGTTTTCTCACTCTATGGTACAAGTGATTAGACACATCATCCAACAAGGATATGTGTATCTGGTCTGTCAGCGCGTAGGTTTTAACAATCAACTCATGATACAGGTTGTCACGCTCAAGGTCAATCATACCCTGCTCCATATATTGCAGCATATAGTTGTAAGAAGTTTGAATGCCATTCAACTCTTGTTGCAACAGATAATCACCACACGATTGAGATATGGCGGATAACAATATTAACGCCTCCTTCAGTCGGTTATCGGCCAAAAGATTCATTACCTCATTATACTGATGTTCTATATTATTTCCGTCCATTATCTCACATTTTATGCAAAATTACAAACTTTTTTTATACTTTTGCCACATATGGCGTTAAAACTGACTTCATATTACCGAGGAAGTTATGTGCCCAACCTACCAGGAAACGACACTTTCCACTCCACTGCCCTGTTCCACATCTTTGAAGGAACACCTGGGTGTCATCCCTTGTTACTGACAGTCAGCGACGAAGGAACTATCTTATCGAAGATGCTGGTGGTGGTGCAACGCATCGTTCGCTTCATACCTTTTTATAGTATTCGACGATGTGTATCCTATGGCACGGGCGAGTATTTTTGTCCAGATGACCAACGTGAGACCCTGCTCAGCGAAATGCTGAAAGAAGTCAAACGATATGCCAATCGCATGGGTTGCTTTGTAATAGAGGTAAGAAACCTGCAAGCACCTCTGTCAGGCTATGGCATTTTCCGTCAAGAGCAGTTTTTCCCTGTCAACTGGCTCAGGGTACGCAACAGTTTTGATGACTTGGCTATAGAGCAGTCATTCAGCACCTCCAGAAGAAGACAGGTGCGCATAGGCTTGAAGAATGGAGCTGTAGTGGAGACGGCTGATACAGAGGAAGACATCAATGAATTTGGCAAGATGCTAAAACGTAATTATCTTTCGAAGATAAGAAAACATTTCCCCGCCATCGAGTTCTTCCACCAAATACAGAAAGGTATCAAGGACGTACACATAGGTGAGTCTTGGCAAAGCTTCAAGATATTTATAGTGAAATACCACCAAAAGATCATTGGCGGATGTGTCTGTATCTACTCAGGTAGCTCAGCTTTCGTATGGTTCTCGGGGGGAATGAACAAAACCTATCTGCGTCAATACCCCAGTGTTTTGGCAGTTTGGAAAGCTTTGACAGATGCCAAAGAACGTGGTTTCAAACACTTGGAGTTTATGGATGTTGGAACACCTTTCCGCAAACATGGCTATCGTGATTTCGTCCTACGCTTTGGTGGTGAACAAATCAGCACTCGTCGTTGGTTCCAATTCCGATGGCGTTGGCTAAATAAACTCTGCCTATGGTTTTATAGCTAAAACTCAGAAGTAAAGTGGAATTTGATATGCTTGAAGTCCTGTTGAGCCATTGACAAGACATAAGCACTGTCCGCCAGATAGACATCCCTTCCCTCACGATCCTTAGCCATATACTGGTACTTACGCTTCATGAAGTCCTGTAACTCAGTCTCATCGTCACTTTCTATCCAACATGCCTTGTACAAGTGTACAGGCTCCCAACGGCAACTGGCATTGTACTCGTTCAGCAAGCGATACTGAATCACCTCAAACTGCAACTGGCCCACAGTACCAATAATTTTACGTCCATTGAACTGATTCACAAAGAGCTGAGCTACACCCTCGTCCATCAACTGGTCGATACCTTTAGCCAACTGTTTTTGTTTCATCGGGTCTGCATTCTCGATATACTTGAACATCTCTGGCGAGAAACTAGGTAACCCACGGAAATGCAAATGTTCACCTTCCGTCAAGGTGTCGCCAATCTTGAAGATACCATTATCAGGCAAACCGATAATGTCACCTGCCCAAGCCTCATCCACCGTACTCTTACGTTGCGCCATAAACTGAACTGGAGAAGTAAAGCGCATCGTCTTATCGTGGCGTACATGATAATAAGGCGTATTTCTTTCAAATCTACCTGAGCATACCTTACAGAAAGCGATACATGAACGGTGGTTGGGATCAATATTTGCTGTAATCTTGAACACAAAACCCGTAAACTTTGGCTCTTCTGGATTCACTTCACGTTCGGTAGCCACAACAGGACGTGGGCAAGGTGCTATCTCCACGAAGCAGTCCAACAATTCTTGAACGCCAAAGTTGTTCAAAGCAGAACCAAAGAACACAGGTGCCAACTTGCCATCCAGATATTGCTGACGGTCGAAGTCGGGATAAACACCAGAAATAAGTTCCAGATCGCCACGCAACTGTTCAGCCTGATCCTTGCCAATATGTTGCTCCAACTGACTTGTACGGATATCTACCTCCACCTTTTCCGTCACCACCTGCTTTGATGGTTGAAACAAATTGAGTTTCTGCTCATAGATATTATATACACCTTTGAAACGCTGACCCATATCGATAGGCCACGAAAGTGGACGCACACTGATTTCCAGCTGCTCTTCCAACTCGTCGAGCAAGTCGAATGGGTCCTTACCCTCACGGTCCATTTTATTAACAAAGATAATCACAGGCGTATTCCTCATGCGACACACGTCCATCAACTTCAACGTTTGAGTCTCCACACCTTTAGCTGCATCAATCACAATAATTACACTATCCACTGCCGTCAGGGTACGGTAAGTATCTTCAGCAAAGTCCTGGTGACCTGGCGTGTCAAGGATATTGATCTTATAGTCGTGATAGTCAAACTCCAACACAGAAGTAGTGACCGAGATACCACGTTGTTTCTCGATATCCATCCAGTCTGAGGTGGCCGTCTTGCGAATCTTGTTGCTCTTTACGGCACCAGCTACTTGAATCTGTCCTCCAAAAAGCAGCAACTTCTCCGTCAATGAAGTCTTACCGGCATCTGGGTGTGCCACAATGGCGAACGTACGTCTTCTCGCTATTTCGTTGTTCATCTTTGTCTTTAAAAATTTGAAGTTGCAAAGTTACGATTTTTTGAGGGCAGAACAAAATAAGCTTACTTATTTTTTATGCCGAGAGGGAGTAACTTGTGTAAAGTTGCCCCCTCTCCAACCTCAAAATAAGATGTACCTAAACCTTCAAAAATACTTTCTTCTTATAGAGGAAGTAGAGGAACAACCAGCACATCGCTACATAACCAGCAGCGTTCAAGAAAGGTTGTACCGTCTCAGGAACCATTGCAATCAGTCCACCAAATACACGATTAGAGATATATTGGAAGTTGATGAAATGTTGAGCCAAGTAAATTGTGATAGAATTCATACCAATCACCACAAAGAAGAGTATCCATCCACGATGGTTCTTTACATCGATGATGTAGTAGAATAAGGCGAACATCAGGACTGAATACGCAGCTACTAACACTACAAATGTACTTGACCACAGCATCTTATTTGCTGGATAGAAGGTGTTCCAAATCAAGCCAATCACCAAAAGGGCAATGCCTGCATAGACCATATACAATGTCTTTTTCGCTGGAGTAAATCCTTCTTTTTCATATTTGATCCACTCGCCAGTAAACATACCCAACAAAGCGGTAGCAATAGCAGGGATAGTGCTGAAAATACCCTCAGGGTCATAGTCACCATAGTAAATCTTGCCAGGCAACAAGATGCGGTCGATGTAGCCAGCCAAACATCCCTCACGTGTCAATGGATCAGCACCCGGATGATCGGGAGCGACCACAAAGGCAGATACCAGCCAATAGCCTACCAGTATCACTGCCACAATGATGGCACGTGTTTTCCACTTGGTATTCATGAAGATGAGGGCACCAAACATCCAAGCCAAACCGATGCGTGCCAACACACTTGCATAGCGAGCGTTGGCAAAGTCCCAATGTCCCAAAAAGCCATTGTAGATGATACCCAACAATACCAACGTCAAGCCTCGACGGATAATCTTCTTGTAAATCTGCCCCTCACTTTTGCCCTGGAAACGTTGCTTCTCCAACGAGAAGGGAAACGAGATGCCTGCGATAAAGAGGAACAAGGGGAAGATGGTGTCATGATGAGCCAATCCATCCCATTTCACATGATTCATCTGGGTAGCAAGCCACTGGGTAAAATCATTCGGCCAGAAAGTGGCAATAGCGGCAATCAAGGTAGCACCTCCCATGATGAAGAACATATCGAAGCCTCTAAGGGCGTCGAGTGACTGAAGGCGCTGAGGCGTTTTCTGTTTTTCCATAGTATTATTTTTTTATAACATATGATGCAAAGGTAATAAAAAATAAACTATCTTTGTATCATTAAAACCTTAAAATTGGATTATTATCATGAAACAGATTCCTGATCAAAGTTTTTGGAAGCTTTGGAACATCAGTTTCGGCTTCTTCGGCGTGCAGATAGCTTACGCTTTGCAGAGCGCCAATATCAGCCGCATTTTTTCCACTTTGGGTGCCGACCCACATAACCTGAGCTATTTCTGGATTTTGCCCCCATTGGCAGGTATCATTGTGCAACCACTGGTGGGTGT
>JAEEOD010000064.1 GCA_016284115.1 Bacteroidaceae bacterium | reverse complement strand
GGTGAAAGGCGAGAGCGTTATCAACGGCGACGTTGAGGTAAGTGCATCTGGCAACGACGCCAAAGACGGCTTTAGCCTGATGCTCGAAAGCGGAACCATCAATGGAAACATCGTGGTTGACGCTTCTGCTAGAGCAGCCATAGAAGCAACACCCGACAAGGCCGTCATCAAGGAGAATGATTCATTCAACCAGGCTGCACCTGCTGGCTTTAAGTGGGTGAGCAACAACGACGAAACGAGCACACTCACACCTATGCCTTATGTGGCTCAGATTGGTGACGTGAAGTATTGGTCACTGGCAGACGCCGTGGCAGCCGTTCCTGCTGATGCCACGGAGACGACCATCACGATGATTGACAATGAGATGATTAATGTGGTAGGTTACGCTATTACAATTCCTGCGACTAAGAATATTGTTCTTGACCTAAATGGTTATCAGGTTGTAGGTACTGTTGAGCAGGAAAGTACGTCAGCTCTTATCAGAAATCTGGGTACACTGACCATTAAAGACAGTAGTGACACGAATAAGGACGGCACAGGTACAGGAAAGTTGATGTCAGGTGCAAATACCACATGGACTTGGGATGGTACAGATAATTATGCTGGTAGTTATGCAAGCAATTTGATTCGAAATGAAAAGAATCTGACAGTTGAAAGCGGCTATCTTTATAACATGAGTACCGGTAGTGCTGCTTACGCCATCGATAACTATAGTGCTGGAAACGTTACTATAAACGGTGGTAAATTGGATGCTGCTAAAGCAAGTGCCATCCGCATGTTCTACGTAAATGGCGGCTCCATTACCGTTAATGATGGTATTGTCGGAAGTAGTACCGCTTACATGGGTGTTCAGGTAATGGGTGGAACTAATGTGAATGTTTCCATAAATGGTGGAACAATCTCTGGCACATATTCAGTATATTCAAATGCGACTGGAGGAAGCACTTCTATTACTGGCGGAACATACGATGGTTATGTTGGTTTTGCCGCAAGTGTACCTAATATCAGTATTACAGATGGTACATTTGGTGCTTGGGTTGGAACTTGGGGTGATCAGACTAAGTTCATATCTGGTGGAATTTATGCTGAAGAAGTAGACGAAGAATACATCGCTGATGGTTGCATCCTCACGAACAACACAGATCCTGCTACAAAGGATGCATATCCATACATGGTGAAACAGGGTAAGTTCGTATGTGCAATCGGCACCACCAAGTATGAGACACTTGCTGAGGCTGTTGCCGCTGCAGGTACTGCTGAGACTACCATCACCCTGCTCACTGAGGCAGCTACCGAGGGTGTTATCAGTGGAAACGGTGTGGTTGTTCCTTCAGGAAGCAACATCACCTTCGATCTTAACGGTTTGACCTACGATGTATCTGGTGAGACGGTTGGTTCTACCAATACAAAAACTAGTGGATTCCAACTCTTACAGGGTTCTAACATCACGTTCAAGAATGGTACGCTGAAAGCTACTTCTCCGACAGCTCAGATGTTGATTCAGAACTACAGCAACCTGACTCTTGAGGATGTTAATCTCGATGGAACAGGACTTTCTGGTTGGGCATACGCTTTGTCTAACAACTGTGGTACTATCAATCTGACTGGTTCTACCAGCATCACAGCAAAGAGCGGAGGTCGTGCATTCGACACTTGTAAGTTCGGCTCTTACGCTATCCCAACAGTCAACATCAACACTACTGGAACAATCACTGGTCCGATTGAGGCAACGGGTGGTAAACTGAACATCGAGAACGGTCAGTTCAACGTAACTTGGGTTACCGACAACAACTATACTGCCGGCGACATCCAGATTACAGGAGGTATCTTCACTGCTGAACCTGCTGAGGAGTATTGCGCTGAAGGTTATATTGTAACAGACAACGAAGATGATGAGACAAAAGCAACATATCCATATGCTGTAATGTCTAAGGAAGATGCAGGTATCTTTGAATTGGTTGACGGCAAGATTTATCCATATCTTGATTATACAGAAGACAAGGTAGCCGCGTCAGTTACTTATAAACGTGAATTCAAGAATAATGACTGGCAGGCTCTGTTCATTCCGTTTGACATTAATGATATTACTGAGTTGACAGACAGGTATGAATTCGCTAAGATTCATATGGTTGCTCTCGAAAATGACGGTACGTTCACTACTGGAAACAAGATTGAGATTTATTACACACGTATAACCAGTGGTAAGATCTCGGCCAACCAGCCATATCTTATCAAGGCTAAGAACACTGGATGGCAGGATATTGTGGTAGAGAACACCATATTGAAAGATACTCATAACATGACACCGAGGAAGACTTCAACCATGGCTGCCGACTATATCTTCACAGGAACTTATGAAGGCTATGTCGGACAGAAATACCATGATTTCATGGCAATGGGTAAAGGTACAATCAACTGGGGTAATACAGGTCATAGTGTGGGAACTTATCGCTGGTACATTAAGGCCGAACCATTCAATGACGATTATGCAAAAGCTACTATCAGCTTTATCGAGGCTGATGAAGATGCGACAAGCATTTCTGCTGTAGATTCAAATGAAGAAGCAGAGATTGAAGGTTATTACTCGGTTAATGGCGTTCGCTCCGATGTTCCTGTTAAGGGTATGAATATCGTGAAGTACAAGAATGGTAAGACCAAGAAGATAATGATAAAATAATAAAAAGGTAAAATGAAAACGAAAAGTAAGTATGAAAGTCCAGAGACGGAGATAGTCAGTCTTCGGGTTTTTACACCAATTCTTCAGAACGATGAACCTATCCATGAAGGTGGTGTATCTAGGGAAGGTGTTTTTGATGCAAAACAACAGACAGAATACGAAGAAGAAGAGGCTCTCCCCGTCAACAAGAACATCTGGGAAGATGATGAAGAATAATCATTAACAAGAACGTTAAGTATGTAATACCCCTCTGGTACCAAAAAGGTGCCAGAGGGGTTAGTTTTTGATGGCGTTTATATGCTATTAACAACTGCTCTTATGGTACTCGCTATGACGCGTTTTTGTTTCACTAGAAAGCAATAATGGTTTCACGCCATCAAAATCCCCGACAAATTTCCTGCAACAATCCGTATGAAAATAGCACGGGATTGATGGGTTTATGGCATACGTTTGGCTTTCGATGAGCAAAAAAGAAGTTTCCGTTCGGCAAATAATAGGGATTTGAACTTCAAATAATAGGCTTTTGAAGTTCAAAAAATAGGGAATTGAAGTCAAAACAAAAGGCTTTTAGACTGTGATTGGGGCCTAATTACAGTCTAAAAGCCTATCAAATAAAGTTCAGAAAATTATAAAAGAAAGTATGGATGCGGAAGATGCTGTACAAGAGTCTCATTTTCAACAACTTGTGTATAATGGCTCAAAACTCGCATATTTGCCTGTCATCATGCGCCTGATGACTTCCGCGCGATTCTCAGAGTACCAAAATTCAGAATTTTCCTGACGTTTTGCCTATGGAACAAAAATCTTTAAAAATCATACACAAATAATCCTTATAGCCTATCATGACCAGAAGCGACTGACCTTTAAATCATTTTTGCAAGTTTTTTGTAGATTTTC
>JAEEOD010000002.1 GCA_016284115.1 Bacteroidaceae bacterium | reverse complement strand
TTGTTCCCATCATACTTGCGAGCAAGATAGTTGAAATGGTTCCTGTCTAAATGACTTACCAATTGAGAGAAAACGAATTGACCTTGATTCATTGTAGTCTATTGAATTAGACCACAAAGGTACAAATTCAAAACCTTTGACTCTCAAAGTAGTCCGTGAAAGACTATAATTCAATAATTTCAAAGAGCGATTAGTCCACTTTAACGGGACAGTAGTGATTCAATTGTTTCGAAGAATATTTAGCAATTTTTAGAGGGCAGTAATGTAATAATATAAGAATCGTTGTCTTTCGGTCAATTTGTTTTTTTGTGGTAGAATTGAAATAAAGATTGTACATTTGCTACAGAAAGATGGACTTGTTGAATACTTGTGGTTTGAGTTGGAGTCATAAGGCAACTGAAATTCAGAGTGAGATGATGAAATCGGATGAAAAAAGGATATATCAAAAGCATGACACGATGATGTGTGGTGCCCTAATGTATGATTCTCTATTCGAATAACTTATTTGTATAAACAAAAGGTGAAAGGCAAAGATACGTTTTGTGGATTATAAAGTTAGCGATAAAAATATGAAGTATCTTTTTATTGATGCAAATAACCGTGTATCGTACGATGAAGATAACTACTACCTGAATGGTAAATCTATGTCGAACGAGAGAGGTGGCGATACAGCAGAATTGGCAAAGGCATTAGCCGTCTCAAAAGTCGAAGAAGCTATTATTAAGTTTTCTAATGCTTTCAAGAATGTTGCAATCTTGACTGCTGCGGGAACATCAATGGATAATGGAGCCAACAGCGGTAAGAGCCGTGGCGGACTATGGACATACTGCGAGCAGGAAATTAACGTCCTTTATGACGCATTACAGGATAAAGGTGATAATCTGAAAGAAAACCTGGATAAGGCAAAAACGGATAAAAATATTGAAGATTTCCTATCAATCGTGGTTCTATACGAGAAACTGAATGGTGTTATAAAGAATGATGAAGACAAATCTATACGTGCGTGTCTGCAACAGAAGATTGCTGAGGCCTGCACACTAAAGCTAGATGGGAACAATAGACATCATAGCGACTTTTTACGAAAGCTAACGGCAAGAAAACCAAGTGACCCAAGAGTTCAGTTATATACGACCAATTATGATACTCTTTTTGAGCAGGCTGCTATGCAAGCTGGTTTAACAGTTATTGATGGTTTTTCCTTCTCACATCCTCGAAAGTTTAGCGGTGTAAACTTCGACTATGACATTGTGTATCGTGAACGTTCTCGTATTAAACCGGATGAAAGCTTTATCCCTAATGTATTCCAACTTTTAAAGGTGCATGGTAGTATTGACTGGTGGAAAGATGAGGATGAAATAATCTATCAGAAGGATGGGGTAAAGAATCCATGTATCATATATCCGGCAAGTGACAAGTATGAAAGTTCATATGAGCAGCCGTATATTGAATTGATAGCTCACTTTCAGCAGACTCTTCGTAAAGAGGGTACCCTTTTGATTGTGATTGGGTTTGGTTTTAAAGACAAGCACTTGCAAAGTATCATCAATGAGGCTGTTAGCCAGAATTCTCATTTCCATCTCCTCATAGTATGTTATGGTAAAGATGAAGAAGGGAATGAGACAGGGATTTTGCCAGATTATGCTGCGGATTTCATTATTGGGGAAGACATGAAGGTTCCTTCAAATGTCTCTGTTATTTTCTCTACCTTTAAGAATTTTGTAGAGGCTTATCCATTGAATCAGGCTTATTCTGATAATACTCAACAACTTTATGCTACCGTTTGATCATCATAAATTCCTAGGCTATGTGGCAGAGGTGACACCTGGATATATCAGAGTCCAGATGCCGTCTGCACTGCATTTGACCAGTTTCTATCATCAAGGAGAGGTGTATAATGGTGGTAATGTGGGTAGTTTTGTTGTAGTTGAAGGACCTGAATTCGGATTTTTGGGGAGGCTGTATGAACTCACTTTGACTCAAGTGGAGCGTCAAGCCATAACGGAGCAGAATTTGCAGCAGCTAGAACAGACATTTCATCCTGTAGCCAAAGTTGAATTGCTTGCACTATTCTCCGTATATGAACCCGAGAAAATAATCAAGACGGTCTCGCGTTATCCCGCTATTGGTGCAAAAGTATTTTCTTGCTCAAACGAGCAGATAGGGCATTATATTGAAACATTTGGAATCAAGAAGGAAAGCATCAATAGCGCACCATTCGTTCCACTGGGGAAACTAACCTCTAATGGTCAAGAATGCCACGTTTCACTAGACTCACTCTTTGGACGGCATTGTGCCGTACTTGGCACAACTGGTGGCGGTAAAAGTTGGACAGTGGCCAAACTGATAGAACTTTATACAGAGTACACACAAAACAAGTGTATATTGGTGGATGCTACAGGAGAATACTCGGAAGTCGGGAACAAGGAGGAAAGCATTCAGATGGGTACGGGAGAGTACATCTTTGATTACAAGAACCTAACAGTAGATGAGATGTTTTACCTATTGCATCCATCAGCCAAAACGCAAGTGCCTAAACTGATGGAGGCTATTCGCTCATTGAAGATAGTGGAACTGGATGTGAATAATGAATTGGCCCAGTATTATGAACGCGATGCGGCTGATGCAACCAAAGTCATTAAAGCGAATGTAGTTAAAGCAGGGCGTGCAAAGCGTCCGCTTCAAGTTTTCTATTATCAGCATATAACAGAAATCGAAGACCGTAATTGCAACTTTAACTTCAATTTTCTTTCAAAGCAGATAACTCAGGAGTGCATTTTTGATTCAGATAGAACGAATGTCAATAACTATGGCGGACGCAACGACAGTGATGTGTCGAATTGTGTTAGTCTAATCTCGCGAGTTGACAATATATCATCAACTGGAGAGTACAATCAAATATTTGGTTTTAGAAGAGATAAGCTACAAGGAGAGCCTAAGAATTTGACAGAAGCAATAGAAGCATTCTTAGAAGGGGATAAGAGCTGTTTGCGAATAGACTTCTCACAGGTGAGCTTTGACTATCAGGTGCGAGAGATATTGGTCAACGCCATAGGAAAGTACTTACTTTATAAAGCACGTGACAGCAAGTTCAAGGATGCCCCGTTAGTGATTTTTATTGATGAGGCTCACCAGTTCTTAAACAAAGCTGTAGCAGATGAGTATTTTGCTGCTAAACCGCTGGATGCTTTTGAACAGATTTCTAAAGAGGCACGAAAATACGGATTGTTCTTGTGTATTGCGACGCAGATGCCAAGAGATATTCCTTTAGGGACGCTGAGCCAGATGGGCACATTCATTGTTCATCGTTTGATAAATGAGCAGGATAAGAAGGCTGTTGAGAGTGCGGCATCTGCGGCCAACCGATACAGCTTGGCATATTTGCCAATACTTGGAGAAGGAGAGGCCTTGATGGTAG
>JAEEOD010000006.1 GCA_016284115.1 Bacteroidaceae bacterium | reverse complement strand
ATTCTGCAGAAGTGATAGCAGAATATACTGCCAAGTATCCAAACATAGTCTATCACTGGCAGGAGAAAAACGGTGGTGCAGCAGTAGCCCGGAACACGGCATTGAAACTGGCAAAAGGAAGGTATGTGGCCTTTCTGGACTCGGATGATATGTGGTGTGAAGGGAAAATCAAACGACAGCTGGCATTTATGAAAGAGAAGGATGCTGCCATCTGCTGTACGGCAATGGATTGTATTGATGAGGAGGATAAACCTCTGAATTCTGTCCGTGGTGTGCGGGAGAAGATATCCTATAAGTTCCTGCTGAAGAATACCATGATTTCAACTTCAACAGTATTGATTGACAGAAACAAGACAGGTGATTTCCAAATGCCTCTACGTAGAGGTGGGCAGGACTATGCCACTTGGCTGATGCTGATGAGAAACGGAACCATTTGTTATGGATTGAATGAGGTGCTGAGTCATTACCGTGTGATGAGCAAGTCACTGAGCTCCAACAAATGGAAGAGTGTGAAGCAGGTGTGGGAGATACAGACGCAAGATGAAAAGATTAACAAGGTATCAGCGGCATTTAATGTTTGCTGCTTCATTGTGAATGCGTTTATCAAGCATTTCTTGCATTGAACGTGAGGGTGAATGACTAATAACAATCAACAGGCTTTTTTTGCACTGGTGAGAGCTGGGCTATGGGAAAAGGAGGTCCGGCTCTTGCCTTATGGAGAGGTGGACTATGCTGAGGTGATGCGACTGGCGCAGGAGCAGGCAGTTGTAGGGCTGGTGGCAGCAGGACTTGAGCATGTAACTGATGTGAAGGTACCTCAATTATGGGCATTGCAGTTTGCCGGTCAGACAATACAACTGGAGCAGCGAAATAAGGCAATGAACCAGTTTATTGCTGATTTGATTGCTAAGATGAGAGAGGCTGATATCTATACGTTACTGGTGAAAGGTCAGGGAATAGCACAATGCTATGAGCGGCCTCAATGGAGAGCATCAGGGGATGTGGATTTGTTGTTAAGTGTTGAGAACTATGAAAAAGCAAAGGCTCTTCTTTCACCTTTGTCAAGTGGAAACAAACCAGAGTGTAATTATTCTAAGGAGTTAGGATACTACATTGATTCATGGTCAGTAGAATTACACGGTACACAGCGAACAGGGTTATCTTCACGTGTTGATGCTGAGATAGATACCGTTCAAAGGGATTTGTTCTTTGGCGGTAAAGTGAGGTCTTGGAATAATGGAGAAACAACTATTTTCTTGCCAGCTGCTGATGAAGATGTATTTATAGTCTTTACCCACTTTGTAAAGCACTTTTATAAAGAAGGAGGCGTGACTGTGAGGCAGGTGTGTGACTGGTGCAGATTGTTATATACATACAGAGATTCCTTAGATTACAAATTGTTAGAGCGAAGGGCTAAGCGAGCTGGGTTAATAAGTGAATGGAAAGCATTCGGTAAGCTTGTCGTGGATTATCTTGGGATGCCAATGGAAGCTATGCCTCTTTATTCTAAGGATGAAAGATGGAGTAGGAAAGCAGTAAAGATTGTGGACTTTATTCTTAAAGGAGGGGAATGGCATAAAATTGAAGATACTTATAGAGTTGGGCTGATTTTTCCAGTGAGTACTTTAAGGTTCTTACCCGGGATAATACTCAACGTTAACTGGCTTAAAGTAAGAGAGAGGCTATTTAAGGCATGTGCAACGAAATAGTAAAGCGCATACAAGAATTTGTTGAAAACGAAGCCCGTTCCTGTTCAATGGACTTTGGCTGTGTTACACCTCAGTACGTTTATCGTATGTGGGGTGGAGCAGTGGCACTTGAAGATATTGAGGCTGGGTTAAAGGAGATTAAGAATGGTTGTAGATAAGAAGATTCTGAATGAGTTGAGTGCCAAGGCCAAGGAGAATCCGAGGTTGCGTTGTAATCTGGATATGCGCAATTCATCGGAAGACAAGTCTCAGCGGATGCTGAATGCGCTGGAGCCAGGGACGGTGATGCCAATACACAGGCATAAGACAACTTCTGAGACGTGTATCT
>JAEEOD010000063.1 GCA_016284115.1 Bacteroidaceae bacterium | reverse complement strand
GTAGTAGGTCGTTTTCATAGGCTGTTCCTGTAATTGTTTGGAAACATAGTGGGGAATGTTGCTTTTGGTACGGATTTGTACCTTCATGCGTTTTTCGTAGTTTTTGTTGACAATGGCCAGATAATGGTGTCCGTCCTTTTGCAATTGTGAGATAATCGCTCCCTTGGGACCTACAATCTTCAGGAAACTCAAGTTGACGGGAATGGTGTTGAGACGTGTAGTGCCTTCGGAGAGCGTCCCAAAATGGTTGACAGATAGTATACGAGCACCATAGAACAAACGAGATATGCTCCTGAGCTCCTTGTTCATCTGTTGAACTAGTGTGTAGGTAGGTGTTTTCTCACCGTCAGCTCTGATAGGCCCATCGTGATAGTTGAGGTTTTCAGCCTCTCGTGGAGGTGTCCAGTAAGTAAAATACTGAATAGCCTGAGCGCCATAGGCAAGATTGGAATAGACTTGCAGACGGAGTGTTGCCAGTGAAGGGGTGGGGTAGTCGCCATGAGGAACGGAACAGACGAAACCCCAGAACGGCTTACCAGATGATAGGCTCTCGCGACGAACCATCTCCAGATTATGATACCAGGTGCTTCGCATTCCTTTTTTCAAAATGGGATAATAGTCGAAGGATATCTGTTGGCACATTGTGGCTGATGCAGCCTGTAGATATTCTTCGTAACTATTAGTGTGAATCATCTCAACAAGTCTGTCAGGATAGTAATATGGTAACAGATTGATGTAAAACACATGAGTGCTGTCAATATGCCGCATGGCACTGATGTCCTTTTGCCGCTTGCGAATGTCAGACATTGAGGGCTCGTCTTGGATGAGGTAACCGAAGAATCCTTTTTCCTTGTGCATTGCGGCTGCTGCTTTTGTTGGTGAACTGCTTATTTCCGGGCAGTTGCCTAATATCTTAATACCATGCCTCTCAGCATCGCGGCACGCTTTTGATAATGCGCTCAGTGATTCGTACCATCGGTGGTTGACGTTAAAGCCACAAGCTCGTAGGTCGCTGTAGTCTTTGTCGCTTCCAGAATCTGGGACGCCATAAAATGCAATGATAGGCATCTCATCCGTTGCTGATAAATATGTATAAGGGCTACATAATAATAGCAGCAGGATGAAAAAACGTAGCAGGTGATTATGATGACTTATGTAATTCCTTGATTGCATGGATACGATATTTGAAGGCTTGGGAATTATGCTTTTTTGAAAACAAACTGATAAAATAGAGGATGCGAAGAGAACAGTGGTATATACCGTTGGCAATCATTCTCCTAAAATAGGGGATGTTCTTGATATAGTATGTATGTCGACCTTGTTCTGAGAGAAAAAGACCTCGCTCACTATATGTATTCCCGGATTCTTGAGTACTTTTACCCTCTAAATGCTGTATCTTTGCAGACGGGACGGAAAGAACGTCATATCCATGTTGATGAATTCGCAGACAGAGGTCGGTATCTTCGTTATACATGAAGAATGCAGGCGAGAAACCTCCAACAAAATCAATGACCTTGCGTTTTACCATTAAGTCGGCTCCAGTAATATATCCTACTATGAGATTATCTGACGTATGGTTAAACATCCAATTGCCGTGATAAATAACATTTTCCAACTTGTGGGCAGTCATCTCAAAGAGTTCCATGCGAATGCCTGGAAACAGTCTTCTGAAAGAAAGTGCTGGCAGCATTTGTTCGTCGTAGAGATTACCACCGCAAGCTCCTACTTGTTCATTAGAATCCAGAGTGTCACTAAGTATTTTGATGGCGTTATTAATCAATAATGTATCAGGATTCAAAAAAAGAACATTCCTCCCTTTAGCAATTTCTATCCCTTTATTGTTTGCTCTGCCAAAGCCTATGTTTTCGCTTAGTGGTAATAGTGTTATCTCATTGCTGAACTCTGTGGATATAATGGTATTTATGTCGTCCTCGGAACAATTGTCTACGACAATTACTTCATAACTGATGCCAGAGGTGTGACTGATAATGGAATGTATGCAGTTGCACACCATCTGTGCTGTTTTGTAGTTTACGATAATAATAGATACATCCATAGCTGAATCAGTTAATAAAGTCGAAATCAAGTAACTTCCAAATATACAAAGTGAAAATCATCTCTATTGTTCCTGCCAGGCAAACAATAGCCTTTCCAGCCCAGTTGGGCTTAAAGGTATAGCAGATGCAAGGAAATAGAAGTATTTCCACGATGCCGAAAAGTTCAGAGATGCGTCCTGCTACGACAGAAACTGATGATAATGCAAAAAAAGAAATAAGCGATAGTCCAGTGATTTTTAAAATTAGTGGCAGATAGGGACATCGCTCCTGAATGTAATCGTAATAATAGAGGATGTAGAAAAGGGCTGCAGTCTTGGTCCATATGAAAGGGCTTTTCAGTGATGTTTCTTCAAAAAGTCCCTGATCCACAAGCTGTTGATACATTTCTGCTTTTTCCTGAAAAAAAGGAATAGGGAGAAAACTGACAAAGTCAAGGTGTAGAAAGAACAGCAAGACGCCAACAGGTACGATGGATAATAAGAACAATTTCCACGTAGTAGTTAGTGGTTTGTTGTTAAAGAATAATATAAGAAAGAGTACAATAGCTGAATAGTGAAAGAATGCAGCAGCTAAAAAACATAGTGCTCCTTGGCCTTTTTTCCCCTGACTAAGTGGAATAATGGATAGAAGGAGGAATGCAGATGCGACGCTGACACGAATTTGTATATAGTCATGTAGAATAAAGAAATTGCCGAAGTAAATGACTAACGGGAGGAAAAGGAATGTTGACAATCGTTGAATAGCATAGAATTTTAAGGTTATTCCAATAATAGCATAGAAGAGGAACAGGAAGTGAACATCATCTGTTAATAGTCTTGTTATTTCAAGAACTAACATGTATGAAGGCTCCTTAAACTCTATAGTGTCACTATTCCCGTGAAGCAACATATCTTCATATGTCATAGAATCGGGATCGAATCCGATTGGACGGAATGCGGAGAAAATAATTAAGAAAAGGCAGAGACACCAATATATTTTCTTGTTAGTCTCTGTATCATTCACATAATGCTCCCAAAAGATGAGTATTACGATAAATAGTAATAGTAGTGGAAAAGCATAGAAGAGCATAGTAAATGGATGTTAGGAACGATGAAGTAATGATAGTATCTGGCGTCGGAAATTGCTGTTAATGCCACAGAAGTATATAATAATGATACTCCAGATTGAAGAACAGAAGGTTATGACGATAAATCGCCAGAATCCATCGTTCATGAAATAAACAATAAGCAGAGGAAGAATAAGGCAGAGTGCAGAGGAGTATATCACAGGCCATAGGATGTTCCTAGTATAGGACTTGAGACTTAGACCTAATTGCTCGTTTTGAATAATTAAGGTGGCAATAAGAATGGCAGCACTGAGTACAATATTTACAACGAAAATACTGTAAGGCTCAAAGGTGAATAGTTTCCATAAGAGATAGGTAACCAATAGATTCATCAGATTAATGGAACCAGTAACTAGATGAATTCGCGCAATCTGTCCTGTCGCTTGCAATGCCATCCATGAGGGGGTGGCAAAATTATAGATAAGGTTGTTTACAATGATTAGTTGAATGAATATCACTGTATGTGGTGGGACAACCTTAAGCCAGAATTCTAAAAGATATTGAGTCTCGAATAACAGAGGTATCGACATTAAAAATAGCATGTAGTAACCTGCAAGTGTGGAGTATGATATGAGCTGTTCAAAATATGAATTATCTTTTTGCGCATACGATTTGATGATTTGTGGATTGACAGCTGTATATATGCTGTTGATGAAACCTGTTACTGCATTGCTGACTTGTACAGACAGTGCTCGGGCCGCATTGAGGGATGGACCAAAGAATATGTTTAACAGGATGTTTTGTCCCTGGCCAACGACAGCAGTGGCAAAATTGCCAAAACTACTGAATCCTGCGTAGGTTGCCATCTTTATAAACATTTCATTTGACCAGAATAATTTGTATTTTGATTCTTGGAAATAACGTGTTGCATATAATATATTGGCTATCGTATAGATAAGTGATGGTATTATCATCAGCAGACCGTAGACAATAAGCCGGTCTGTTTGTATATAAGGCAGCAATAAGGCGATAATTAGCTTCGTTATACCGAAAAAGATGCTGATGTATGCATAGATATCCATGCGTTCATGAACAATAATATCAGAGTTGTAGGGGGTACCCATTATCTGTATGGCAAACGCAACGAGTGAGGCTTGGTAAACAATGTTGGCAGCTGTCAATCGGTTTGGAGCAATGTCTAATTGCGTATTAATAAACCATATTCCGATAGCCTCTGCTATCAGTAGAATAGTCAATGTCAGGAGTATATGGATGTTAACTGACATTACGAATGTCGTGTGTAGTTCTTGCAGGTCTTTTCTCCCAATATTAAAGGCTAAGAATCTGTTTGTAGACAGCGTTAAAGCATTGCTAAGAAAATTAGACATCAGGATGATGCCTGCAACAAGGTTGTATATGCCAAAATCTTCTACCCCCAGTACATCAAGAACTACTCGTGATGTATAAAGTCCAATAAGCATTAGCACAAGCATGCGGATGTACAATGATATGGAGTTTTTGGTGATAGTTTTCGACTTGGATGATGCCATAATTTACTGTTTTCTCTGAATGAATCTTTTGTATGTACTGTGGAGAATACGTAAGACAACTGTAGGTGTATGGAGAATGATGAGATCGTAAGCCCATAAAGGAGCATGAGAAACAAATGGAACCCACTGACGACAGGCCCTATAATTGTCAACAAATACTTTCCCATAAACAACTTTCGATGCGGGCATCTTCTTGAGGTCTAATATATGTGTGTAGGTATTATGGTCATAAATCACCTGTTGCTTGAGAGATAAAGGAATTTGGTTAGGAAGTGACATGATAAACGTGTACCACAGCTTTCCAAAATTGAGGAAAGGATGTTTGTTCCATCCTGCTTTGTGTACATCTAGTTCTGTAATATACACATCACCCATGTATAACACATTAAACTTCTCCAAGAGGCAGATGTTTTCTACAAAAATGCCCATGTGAAGAAAGGTCGTTCCCATATATCTTTGGTATAAAACTTGACGTATGAATCGCTTTGGTATAACACAAGAAGCGTTGTTGGTAATATGCCATCCTTGCTGACTCATCAGTGTCGTTACATTATTGTAAACGATACGTTCTTGCGGCATTTCCTCTCGGCATCGTAATATCAATGCATCGTAGTGATTAGTTGATAGGGCATCAAGAATACTCTTCAGTCCATCAAAACTAATGTGACGTGTATCACCCAATAACCAACAATATGGAGTGTCGAAGTTTTCGTAAACATTCTTGAAATTGTAATCCATTCCTTGGTTCTTGGGGGTCTGGATTACAGAAAAATCTCGAAGAGTCTTCTCCCAGTGTTTGCATATGTCAAGCGTGTTGTCTGTACTACAATCATCACTCACAAGAATATTAAATGATAGCCCCTGAGCTTTATAGTCAGCCAACAAAGCAAGTACACGGTCAAGTACAATTGCCCTGTTATAAGTAGTAACTAGAATTGTAAGAAGATTACCTGTCATAACTAGAGGAACACTATTGGGTGATGTCTCTACTCTTCAATAATTGCCAGCCAGTCATGACAAGGAAAGCTAATATCGTAACAACAATTGCGATAAGTACTCGTTTGGGACCAGCAGGCTTGTGAGGAATGGTAGCACTCTCGATAACTGTAAAGGCGGGCGTAGTCTCTTGTAGTTTCGCAGTGGCAGCTTGAAGCTGGGCTTGCATGGAAGTATAAACGTTATATTTTATCTGCATGTTATTTTCCAGCCTTTCTACCTGTGACTGATAAGTGGCCATAACAGCATTCGTATGAGCATCGGCACTTGCTGCGTATTGGTGAAGTGCTTGTTCGTATTCCAATTTGCTTTTGTCGCAGAGCTTCTTGTAGTATTCATAGTCGACGCGAGCCTTGTTGGTACGATAATTAATGATAAAATCTTGCAATTTTTGGCAGGTAGAATCTGCCATAGTAGCACATACAAGCGGATCCTGATCTTTGAAAGTAATAGTAACAACGTTGGTTTTCTTGTTTACAGTGCATTTTAGCTTATCCTGAACGCTAAAGAAGATGTCTTCTTGTTGTTTGGTGAGGCTAAATACAGACAATTTTTCTTTTCCTTCATACGAGTCTTTGGGAGATGGCTTTAACCAATTTCTTAATTTGCCAGTGAGAGAATCCCACCATGGATTTTTTTGCCTATCACGCAGATATACATAATAACTGCATGTCTGATTGTCTTCTTGGGTCTTTACTGGTATTGTCATCAGTTCAGCGATAAAGTTCTTGGATTGGATGACATCCGGATATATCTCTGCAAAGATGGCATCTTCAGAAGTGAGTTTCCCTAATGAACTGTTAAGCCCAAAGGAAGAAGCCAATGACCCCAATGAACCTGATAATGACGAATTGCTGATTTCAGGTGCTAGGCTAACCGAGCATATGTAATAACGTGGAATGCATACTACTATTAGGTATGTAGCAACTAAAATACTGGGTAATACGTAATAGAATTTTTTCCTGTTTCCCCATATTTTTTTTGTTATTTTACCCAAATCAATGGGGGTTGGAGTATTCTTCTTTTCTTCCATATCCTTTTTCTTACTTCGTCAAATTAGCAATAGTGGCAATCATGGTGCCGAGTGAGGCGGCGGTAGTACCGATGCTCAGCCATTGCTGGAGACCGAGACCTTGTCGCTGGCGCTTGGTGGGAACCACAATCTGGCAACCTGGCTTGGGTTTGTGCTTACGGTCGGCTTTAGCCACCATACCATTCATATAAATGATGATGGTCTGGCTCTTTTTGGCGGTCGATGTGGTGCCACCGGCTCTCTCAATATAGTAGTCGGCGTTTTCTCCCTCCCTGAACTGTACGGTGTTGGGGTAGAGTACCTCACCGTTGATGCTAACGGTATTGGTATAGCGGGGTACTACGATGCGGTCACCATCACGCAGAATGGGGTCGTCGTCGCTGTTGGGATTGGCCATAGCTTTGTCAAGCTCAATACCTACGGGGTAGGTGGCGTTGGTCAACAACTTCCTGACATCGATAGAGTCCTTGCCGGAGTTACGCTGGGCCGTACGTAATACGGTTTCCATCATGTCGCGCTCTTCGGGGGTCATCAGTCGCAGCAGTTTGGTGCCTTCAGGATAGGCGCGCTTTGTCAGACCGCCAGCCTGTTGGATGACATCGCTCAGTCGCTGACCTTTATTCGACAACGCATAGGTGCCTTCAAACTGTACCTCACCTTCGATGGTGACGTTTTGTTGTTCAGTATAGTTAGGCGAACGGCGTACATACACCTCATCAAAGGGTTGTAGCGTGAAGTCTGGCTGACCTTGTATCTCGAAGTTAGGCGTCAGTTTGAAGCTGAACGTCTGGGCTATCTGGTCATCCGCCTCAGTGGCGTTGGGGTTGGTGATACGGCGGGCAACGTCGACCTTCACCAGTGAGGCGGCTTCCGTCGTGCCACCAGCCTGGATAATCAGGTCCTCAATGGTCTCGTTGGCGGCATAGCGGTATGTTCCGGGATAGTGCACCTCGCCATTGATGCTGACAGTCTTCAACTCTTCGTTCTCCTCGCGACTAGCTATGTAGATGACATCCTCGTTTCTCAGGGGTACGTCGGGCGTGGTACCTTCCAGGATGCCGACGATATCCAGACTTTGCACCTCCAATGTGCGGTCTGGCTTCATGCGGTGCATCACGGCATGCTGTCCGATAGCTCCCTCCGTCAGTCCTGCAGCGGCTTCCACCAGTGTCTTTACAGTACTGATGTCACCACCAACCTGATACATGCCCGGACGGAAAACGGCACCTTTGATTTCCACCATATTCTGATAGCGTACGATGGTGGAATCCACGCTCACCGAGTCTTCGTCCATCAGCTTGAAGCTGTTCATGTCGAACTCACCCACGCTGAACACCGAATAGCCTGCACCGGCCTTGCGGTTGATGCGGATGGCCTTGGTATAGGCGTCACCCGTGAAACCACCGGCATAGCGGAGTAGGGTAGCGGCACTCTCCGTCTTCTTCATTTCATAGAACATCGGGCGTTTCACCTTACCTGTAATATTCACCAGTGCCTCGTAGGGAGCTACTGTCACCACGTCGTTATCCTGCAGTCGCACGTCGCCTGACAGCTTGCCGTTCAGCAGGAAGTCGTAAACATCGACGTTCGACAACAGTTTGCCGTTACGATAGACCTTCACGTTACGCAATGTACCGATTTCGTTCGGACCGCCAGCCATATAGAGGGCGTTATACACGGTGGCAAAGGCTGACATGGTATATGTGCCTGGTACCTTCACCTCTCCAATCACGCTGATGGTGATGGTACGGGTCTGACCTACCGTCAGATCAATTTTCGAACCTTGATAGCGGGGACCCAGTTCGCGCTTCAGACGGGCTTTTGCCTGACTGACACTGAGACCGCCTAACTGGATGACACCGATGCCTTCGATGGTGATAGTACCGTCAGGCGAGATGGTCTCACTGACACTCTCCTGCGAGGCGCCCCATACATCTACGTTCACCACGTCGCCAGGTCCCAGACGGTAGTTCTGTGGTGTTGCGAGGTTCATCGAGCTCTCAAATGTCAAGTTCTTGTTGTTGAACACGTCATGACCGAAAATCTTACGCTTGTCCTCGTCCTTGTCCTTCATGAGCTTCTCGTCATAGTATTTCAGCGAGTCGGGCATCATGAAGTCCATGGCCTCGTCCATCTCCACGAAATCGGCATCATCGTCGTCGTATGTATGCTTCTGAATCTGGTTTTTCTTCTTGGTATCCTTGATGCGGAACTGCGAAGCCTTCTTCTTGTCCTGCGCTTTCTGCTCCTGGCGTTTCTCGCCATTCTGCTCTCTCATGCGGTTTTTGACTTCCTTTGATCCTGCCGTGATGTCGTCAGCCCCCAATGCACCGTTCTTGATTTGTTTCTGATACTTTTTCTGGATACGGCGTATCTGTTCGATAGTCACACCACGCTGCATCAGTTGTGTCACTATCTGCTGGCGCGACACACCATTCGCGTTCTGTTCTATCACGTAGTCCATTACCTGGTTGTCGGTCATACCCGACTGAGCCCAGCTCATTGTGGCACATACCACAACGCTGGCTATGAGAGTAGCAAGTCGTTTCATAGACATCTATTAATGCATTAATATATTATATTAACCCATTTTCGGGCGAAATATTGCGCAAAGGTACGAAAAATTAATGAAATTAGTATATAGTTTCAAAAAAAATATGTATCTTTGCATCCGAAATGCGAAAAATCGCTCCTGGGGTTGACTGGATTTGACAGCAGGATGAGATGGTACGTAAGCATGCGGAGTGATGACTGTGGACTCCATAATCACGTCGGTCGAAAAATTAATTGGCAACAATGAGTATGCTCTCGCTGCCTAATCGAAGTATAGTAGATTACTGGCTTTATTCTTTTACAAGGTAGAAGAACGAGACGTCGCTCCGAGGATGTTGTTCCGAATCCGGAGATTCAGCGGCGCAGGTTAAATCGGAAATAGTCTTGTCAGGCCTCGATGGCAGGATGAAATTTTAGAGGATAAGGGTGCGATTGGTGGTCCGGGTCTTGTCGCATCACGAAAATGAAGGCCGGAATAAGCATGTAGAAAGC
>JAEEOD010000062.1 GCA_016284115.1 Bacteroidaceae bacterium | reverse complement strand
CTAGGAATGATAAAGGTTTACCAGCGCAATAGCCTTCAATCCAAAGGACTACTTTGCATAGTTCTACCGCATCTGGATTATAGTCCACTGCATAGATGCACTTTTGGATAACTTCACGCAATGCCTCACGATAATCAAGTGATGCAGGATTATCTTCACCAGTTCTTAGAGTACATACATACCAAGCGATAGTACGAGCCATTGCTAATACAATATGTCCGGAACCCGATGCAGCGTCACAAACCTTCAGAGCAAGTAATGTTTTGATTATCTCTTCTTTGGGCTTACCAGAGTTTATAATCTTCTCAATGACTGGAACAAGTGTAGTCTTAATAAGACTCTGTACAAGATCTGGACGTGTGTAGTAGCTGCTGGTACTCTTGCGGTCTAAACCACCAACAAAACCAGATTGCCAGTTGGCAGGAATAGTACCTGGAGTGACAAATAAACGCATTTCAAGTATTCCCTCATAAACAGAGCCAAATTCCTCCACATCTAATGAAGAATAGTTAATCTTCACTCTTTGTCCTCTTTCGTCTGTGAACTCATTAAGAGCACTAAATGCATCTAACACTGTTGCGTTGTCGATAGTGCAGGCTTTCAGGTAGTGTAAGGTTTCTGAATTGAAAAGCATACCACCAAGAGGCTTTATGCCCAATGGCTCACCATAGTTTTCATTTTCAAACAAACGGAAGGTGTCCATCAGTCCTTGCCAAAGGTCATGGTATTGACGTTGACGTAAGTATGCTAATTCACTCTTTCTACGCAGTCCGGTTACTGCATAGTAGTTTTTGTAGATGTCCTGTAAATGACATATCTTCTTATAGTTCTCATCATCAGACGATGGAACTTCATAAACAAGGTTCCTTTCCTCGATGATAAACAGGAAAAGAATTCGGTAGATCAACCGAATCAACTCTTTGTTAAAGGTTGCCGGGTTTAATTCTCCGTTAAGGAAGGCTTGGCGTAAGGCTTCGTTACCATCTCCATTTCCCTGAACGGCAGCACAACCGATGATTTCCATTGTCTTTTGGGCAGCGAATGAGAGACCATCACGAATACGATTTCCACTTTCAATACTCATATTGAAGTATCTCTCAATGATACACTGTTCATCACCAGATACACGGAAACGGGTAGCATGTAGCAGACGGAACATGAGGCAGAACTCCGTGTATTTGTCCTCTTCCATCATTCGCTGTATATCAAACTCAATGTATGTGAGCTTGACGAGCTGGCCAGTATTCCTGATAATTCGAAGGACACGGCCATTAGCAACGATGCCATAGACATTCTCTGTATTATTCAGATATTCAAGCATCGTTGCATGGGGTGACTTCTTCCTCTTTGTGCCCTTTGCCCGATAGTCCAGAGAACATTTATCCAAGGTATCAATGTCCGTTTCACCAGTCTTATCACCAATAACGATAATGGGCAAATCTTTCAAAGGTGAACAAAGATAAGTAATCTCATGACTAACACCGTTGATTACTATATTGGTATTCTGCCTTGTCAGGTCAAAACCCATGCTCTTGAAAAAACGTTCCATCAGATCGCGAGAACGCCGGGTGCCATACGGGTCGTTCACGCCACTACGCTCATTGAAAAACCTCCAGTCATTTCTTAGAGAACTCCAAACATAGTCAATCGTATCCTGAACTGGCAGGTCTAAGCCAAAATCCTGTTCACGGTTTCCAATTAATGTTCTGTCCTGCTCAACGGCCTTTAATATGTCATCAGAGAGGAAATGGCCATATATATGAATGCTTGTATAGTCCATAATACATTAAAATTTAGGTATGAAAACATAAGCGGCGATAACATCCATAGGAAGCACAGGCTCCACCACTTGATATTCGGTAGCGGTCAGATAAGTGCGATACTGAGAGAAAGCATTTACCAAGTGCTCAGCCCTTTCCATAGCAATTTTATCAGTATGCTTGCGTAGGGTGGCTTCATCATTAATCCACTCGATAGCTCTGTCATAGATTTGTTTTTGAGATAACGGATCTACATTACCAGACGCTGTGGCAGACAAAAACAGAGTCTTACACTCATCCTGAGATAGATACTCGTGATTCTCAATATTGCCTCTGTAGCCGACGAATATCATTTCTTCACCGACGAGCTGCCTATTCTCATCTTTTTTATCTCTAATTACGCTGCGAACACGCATGAGAAGGATTGTTGTCCTTTTCATAACATCGGCTGTTTCCAGCACCATTGCACGGCTAGCAGCCATTTCGCCACCGTTAATAGACTCGTTCACAACTCTGCGTGACAGGTCCTCGACGAACACATGATTGCGTCCAATGTAGGTATATCCTCTCGGTGTGGGTGAAGCAAAAGAAATCCTCACGGTATTACCCGAACCGAAGAAATAATGCTGTAGAGTGTCCGGCAGTTCTGCCTTCAGAAAACTATAGCATAAATCATCATCTTTCTTCACGTTAACATTGGCGTGCTTTAATTCTTGAATTACAAAGTCACAGGTGTCCTTTACGCCACCAATTACCTGACGAGCTTCCTCCAAAGAGGCAGTTAGGCGTGTCGGATCCATCTGTTTGTTATTGTGAGCGAAGTATGTATGAGATATTTTCTCACTTTCTTCCAAACGTCTAATCTGTAGTTCGCGCTCCTTCTCAAATTGCTTCTGAAATTCTTCATCGTCAGCAAACAAATCCATTTGGACGTATTGAGACTGGTTGGAAGTATTGGACTTTAAAATGCGCTCCATAATGGTTTCCATAAGAGAGGCATCGTTGTCGGCAATTGGTAAATACACACCCAGTTGCTTCTTAATCTCTTCCTGTTTTTTGTAAAGTACATTAAGGACAATATCATCGACGGGATTGTTACTACTGTGCATCGTTGAGATAAGAACCTCAGAAGAAACCTGACCGAAACGATCTATACGACCATTACGCTGCTCCATGCGATTGGGGTTCCAGGGAAGGTCGTAATGGATGACAGCATCAAAGCCTTGTTGTAAATTTACACCTTCAGACAGGCAATCAGTACATACTAACACA
>JAEEOD010000061.1 GCA_016284115.1 Bacteroidaceae bacterium | reverse complement strand
CCAATTGATGAGAATGGCTGTTATCGGAATCTTGATCCATGTACCAATGATACGATGTGGGTAGATGATGCCATCCATGCTGGCGAGTGGGGTGAGGTTATCCATTGCTATAATCATGTGAAACTTTATGATGGTGATGATTCTTTCCCATTTGGGCCAATCTTCTTCCATAATGGATCAAGAATTTACATTTCCAGAGGTTCAACCTTTAGGGCAGAAGATGGATTTACACTCTATAATGCCGAAATCATCATGGAGCCTGGAAGTAGACTGGTAATAGATGGCGGCAGCCGCGTAATTCTGCGCAGGGGAACGTCTTTCAATCCCCCCCAAGGTGCCATTGTTGAGATAAGAAGAGGTTCGATAGAACCTTTTTCAAATACTTTTCCAGGCTGAGTTTTTGAAGTTACGAGTTAATTGATTATCTTTGCAAGTGAAATAACTGAAAACATCCTTGATTATGAAAAGACTCATCGTAATATTGGCTTTGTTTGCCTTGGTGCCGTATTGCCTGATAGCAGCAGGAAGTGAAAAGAATGATAGCCAAGGCTTGCTGAAGTTGGGGCGTGTGTGGAACTATGACCGCATAAACGCTGACGGAAGTACCGACAGAGTTTCACTACAACTTGTCGGCGATACGCTCCTTTCTGGTTCTGTGGCATTTCGCCTGGCCTATTGCACACCCGAAGGGACTACAATCCGCTACCTATTGCAGGAAGATTGGTCGTCTGGTACCCCCTGTGTATTTGCCTATGACCTCGCCAACAACCTCCACAAGAGCCGTTTCTTCAACTTTAACGTTGAGATAGGCAGCGACCACAGCAGACATTATGCTGTCCAATTGGACGACGGCATTCAAGAGCAGGTTTTGCCCGGGACGCTGCGGCTGACTGACTTTATGGAGAAGGATGGCAAGCAGTACCGTCGCTACTGGTTCTACAATGATCAGAATGCTGTCGTTGACTGCTGGCTGGCAGGAGTCGGCTCGTACCAAAGTGGAATCCTTTTGGCCGACGTTTCTTCTACGCTGGTAGGCGACGAAGAGCTTCGCTTTGTATCGTTCTGCGATTCCTCAGATGGGCGCAAGGTTGTTGCAGCCGACTTCCAATTGCCCCGTGTCGGTGACGTAACCTATCGCAAGACAATAGAAGACCATAAGGTGTGGTATTGCGGCTCGTTCTCTTCACAAGGCGACCCCAACGAGCATCTTTCATGGACTTATCAGTACTATACCGACGGCGACACGATTATCGGTGACAGATCTTGCCTGAAACTATATGGAAACAATCACTATAGTGACGGAAAGAGGGGCGAATACCTTTGTGCCGTTTTCGAAGAGGAAGGAAAAGTGTTCTTCATCGAGGAAGGAAGCACCGTGGAACGACTGCTGTGCGACTACGCTCTTCAGGCGGGTGATCAGCTGACAGTTGACTTCGAACAGCTGCGTGGCACAGACGGAACGGCCACGAAGCTTGGTGAAAGCTATTTTACCCTGGATGACATATGGATGCACAGCCATGTCTTCGACCGTCTCAGGCTGATAGAGGGCATAGGTCCTACGACGGGTTTGCTAATGCCCATGCTTGGTGGAAACCGTGTGGGTGCACGCTTCAGCCTATTACTTTGTACTGTAAATGATGCAATAATCTACGACAGCCATGAGGTGAACCGCGACGACGTGCTAAGCATCTCGCTGCACAGAAACTATGGTTCGGCAGGCTACACTGCCGTCTACGACCTGCAAGGACGGAGGGTGCAGAGTGACAAGGGACCACGAGTTTGCTCGCTTTCGAAACGAAGTGGAGAAAGAACGACGTCACAGGGTAACGGTTTGCCGAAGGGCATCTACATTCAGAACGGGCGGAAGTTCGTGGTGAAGTGATGGCTTCATAGAACCATATACGGTAGTATTTTTCCTCCCGAAATTTGTTGGATTCAGTATAATATATTATATTTGCATCATTTAATTAATAGTGTATTTATGAGGAGATTTATATTTTTAGTCGCATTGCTATATTGTTACGTACAAGTATATGCTCAAACAACTGTTAATATAAAGTTCGATTTTAAAGACTTCCAATTATCGCAAAGTGCTAATTTGGGCTCCGTAAAGACAACGCTAGGCGATATTAAAGTTGTGGGCGACACCCTTGATCCTGCGTTGCCTTATTTTCCTTGTCGATTATTAATACCAGAGAATATAAGTCAAGTCAAATGCGATATTTCTTTCGATACGGTATTAGTAAGCAATAACATCACGTTGTTGGGTAATCCTCCAGCCTCAAGAACAAGGCAAGGTCGCCGAGTACCGGCAAGCCGTTCAGTTGAATCTCCAGTTGTTTTAGAAGGTATTGTAAATATGGGTAGTTACCGATATTTTTATCTTAAGGTTACCCCCTTTGTTTATGATGCTTATGAAAAAAATCTTTTCTTTTCATCAATTATCACGCTTACGTTTCCAGAGTTGCCAATAGGTAGTTATGATGTTTCGTACAACTCTATCGATAATAAGGTTCTTTTATCCACACATAAAATTGAGAATTCTCGTCTTTTTGTCAATGAAGAAAGTATACCACCAGTCAATCAAGATGCTATACTTCCAATAGGAATATATTATCCAATGCTTTCTGAAGGAAACCCTATTGAGTATTTAATAATTACAAATAATAGCCTTGCCACTAGCTTTAACAATTTGATAACATGGAAACACAATAAGGCACTAAATACAAAAATTGTAACAACCGATTCAATAGATATTGAATATCCAGATAATTGCCCGCTCGAAAAGAAAATCAAACGATGTATATATGATCACTATGTTAATCATGGAACTAAATGGGTATTATTGGGAGGAGATGAAACAATCATTCCCGTAAAATACTGCTTTATTAATTATGGAGACAATTTGGCTCCTACCGATTTGTACTATGCTTGTTTTAATGGCAATTTTGACTGGGATGCTAACCAAAACACTCTATCTGGAGAATTGTCAGACAGTGTAGATTTTTATCCTCAAGTATATCTTACCAGAATACCAGTTAACACATCTCAACAAGTTCTTGATTACACTCAAAAAATTATAGATTACGAACAAGGGATGATAAACGACAACAGACTACTGCTAGCTGGCTATTCTTTTGGAGAAGAAGATTATAGTGAGACTGTTAGCGATGCACAACAGTTAACGGAGATGGTATATGAAGATTATATTTTCCCCTATTGGGATAATCCTACTTATAAATTGTTTGACAAAAGTAGTGATCTGCCAAACGATGATAGTTATCTTATGACGGGGCAAACTCTCTACAATGAAATAGAAAGAGGCTATCATTTTATCCTTGAAAATTCTCATGGCAATATTGATCACTATTCTGTTGATGATCTCGAGTCAAGATTCTATACAAATGATTATGCCCAAAGCCAGACCAATTACCCAGGTTCAATTATCGTCACGGGCGCATGTCTTACAAATCGCTTTGATGCAGAGTCGCCATGCTTAAGTGAAATCCTATTACGTAATCCTAATGGAGGAGCTGTTTCTTATTTTGGTACATCAAGATGGGGGTATGGTGCACAGGGAGATTCTGTTCATTTAAGATATCCTCAATATTCTGATCTCTATAATGGATTGTTCTACAGAAATTTATTCAGTAATTATCCGACAAATGCGCCTAGAAGTTTTGGAGCAGTTTCCACCCAAGCAAAAATAGACATGATAGAAGATTGTCTGACATATACTTTCAACCGAGAATTGCAGATGTCAATCAATCCAATGGGAGAACCAGAAATGCAGATTTACACGGAGACCCCTAAACATTTTGGGATTGATGCACCATTACCGTTAATGGGGAGGACTCCTGAGGGATATTGTTTTATGTATCTTCCTTCTGCTAATTGTAAAGTTTCATTTTTAGCAGACAACAATTTGAAGTATTCAATTACCATGCTGTTAAGTGGAAAAGTATTATTACCTCAAACAGATGGTATGCTCGTTGTTCAGAAAGAAAATTTTGTCCCTATGTATATGCGATTTAGTCCGACATCATCACATTCAAACTTGGCTTTAGAATTATCTTCGCATAGCAATGAGATCAGACTTTCCATTGTTATTAATAATTCTGATGAAAATAGATTGCATTATGCGTTAAGCAATAATGATGAATGGTCTTTCACGATTAGTAATGCAATAACGGGACAAATTGTTTATGAAGACCGATGCAGTGCTTCTCAGTGTCACGTCTTTACTTCTGGATGGCAGCAAGGTTTATATATAGTGAATGCCATTGTTAATGGAAGTTCTTTGACAGGTAAGATTTATATTAAATGACTAAAGATATGAAACATTTACTATTAGGAGTGTTATTATTTTTTTCATCTATCGCTTGTTTTGGGCAAGATGATGCAACAGAGCAATGCTATCCAGTCGGAACAACGTGGGAAGAAGGCCTACTGCTATCGGAAACAGAGGAATTAGAGGTGAAACATCTCCATACCGTAATAGGCGACACGCTTATAAATGATGTCAGCTACAAAATCGTAAAGCGCGAGTGGCTTGATGGCAGTACATCCCAGCAGTACACGGAAAGTAAGACCTATTTCATACGTGAGGACAACGGACGTGTGTACTATCTGGGAAAGAACAACGAGAACACCCGAACTTATGCCGACATTACCTATGACGGAACGGAGACTTTGCGCTATGATTTTAATTGGAGTGATGGCGGTATGGACGAAAGTAGGCTTGCAAAAGTTGAGCAGCTCGTGCTTGAGGACGGCAAGGCCTACGACTATGAGCCGTCAGGAAAGATTATTCGGACAATCGGCAACATTCAGGGGGGCTTGATTCTAAGCTGGATGAGACAGTCTCGCTCAGAGAAAACGGTATTACTTAGCTTCACTCGAGGCGATGTACTGATTTACAAGAAAGACTATCCCCTAATAAGTGGCATTAACCAAATTGAAGGTAACAAGTTTCAGTACTCTGTCGTCTACGACCTGCAAGGACGACGTCTACAAAGTAACAAAGGACCACGGCGCGAAGCGACGCTTTCAGAGCACAACGGAGAAAGAACAAGGTCACAAGGTAACGGATTGCCGAAGGGCATCTACATTCAGAACGGGCGGAAGTTCGTGGTGAAGTAACTCTTGTTGAGGCATACGATGGGCATACATCGAATACTACATGTTCCTGCTCACCGACGACATCATCGCCGACATGTACTCCATTGAACTTTATTACGGAGACTGGCATCTGTATGGTGAGTTTTAACTCTATAATTCTATATGATCACGATGAATAAACTTTCACTCTTTTTGCTGGCGGCACTTATTGTGCCGTCAGCATCTTGGGCACAGCAGATTGCCTACACCTACGATGCTGCCGGCAACCGTACCAGCCGCGACATCTACATTGCGCCGCGCCTGCTCAACGAGCAGTCGGAGGATGAGACAGAGAGCCTTTTCCGCAGGTACCAGATCTACGTAGCTCCCAACCCCACCAACGGCTATGTGCAGGTGCGCATCATGAACTTCGACGAGGCTTCCAGCGTATCCATTGCACTTTTCGACGTGGCGGGAGTGCAGCTGCAAGCCCTTCGTCCCACCTCGGAGATGACAACCCTCGACCTCACGGCATTAGGTGCCGGAATCTATCTCCTCCGTATCACCATTGACGGTGAGAGCCAGACGGAAAAAATCGTA
>JAEEOD010000060.1 GCA_016284115.1 Bacteroidaceae bacterium | reverse complement strand
CGGTCGCCAGTCAGGTCAGAGGTAGCCTCAAGCTGGAAGGTGGTCTCGAACAGATAACCTGAACCGATACCAATACCTAATGCCAACGTACGATCGAGTGCCTTGCCTGTAGCATCTTGATATACTGCATAAGAAGAGTTCAAACCACGACCTTCTAGGAACATGGTACGAAGAGAGGTACCAGAACCTTTAGGAGCCACCATGATAACGTCGATATCTTTCTGTGGAACGCAACCTGTACGGTCGTTCCAAGTGATAGCGAAGCCATGAGAGAAATAGAGTGCGTTGCCTGGCTGCAAGCACTTCTTTAGGGTAGGCCATACAGACATCACAGCTGCATCAGAGAGCAGGCACATTACGATGGTGCCTTTGGTAGCAGCCTCTTCGATAGAGAAGAGTGTCTCACCTGGTACCCAACCATCAGCAATAGCCTTCTCAAAGGTCTTGCCTGGACGCTGGCCTACGATTACGTTGAAGCCATTGTCACGCAGGTTGCAAGCCTGACCAGGGCCTTGCACACCATAACCGATAACAGCGATTGTTTCATCTTTCAATACCTCACGAGCTTTCTCCAATGGAAACTCTTCACGTGTCATCACTTCCTCGATGACACCGCCAAAATTCATTTTTGCCATTTTCTAATTCTATTTATTAAGTTTATCAAATATCACTTTTGACCGACAAACAACCTCTGCTTGGTTCTTTTTCACCTCGATATCAAAGTTGTTTTCGTTTTCGTCTTCTTTATCCAAATAATACGCCATAGTATCGGTAGCCATCGTTTCAGCCACATACGCCATTTCGAACCTATGCACTCGCTTTTCCTTAAAAGTATCAATTGGGAAGAGATCGAGTATATGTTCTATATAACGTATGCTGTTGACATGTCCATTGATGTCCATGTCGCTATATTTTACAGTCAACACGGCAACAGGTTCCTGGCTGTTCACCTTGATGCGTGAAGGCTTGCCGATGGGACACTCCTTGTCGCAGATATAGCCGGCAATGTCGCCATCATGTATTGCCATCAGGTCAATAGGCTTGCGTGTTTCTGTATCAATCATCGCCCACACTGAACGAGCGTAAGCTATCGGTTTACCCTCCTTGTTCAGCACGGCAAAGTTACGGTCGGTGAACAAGCGATAGACATTCTCCACCCATGTCTCAATGGTGAACGGCTCGTATTGATAAGGCAGGTCAAACATCTCCAACGCCAGACGAGACAGCACCCAAGTGTAGTGTTCCTTGTTCAGCCGGTCGATGCCGAAGCCTCGATCGTGTGAATGGAAACCAGCAACATTCAACAAGTGATTGCCCAACACTCCGATAGTCAGGTGCCCAGTGAAATCCACATGAAACGGCTCAGCCACAAACTGGTAAGTGCCTATCTTCCCTAATTCGCTCATACACCTCTTTGCTCGAATTTCTTGCCACGCTTCTCTAGGTATTCATCTACCCTTTCGAAACTGCTCTTGGTCACCACGATACGACCAGATCTCACGAACTGCAACACACAACCTAACTTCATCAGTTGTTCGTTCATATTGGTAAGTTCAACACTCATACCATCGTGTACCACAATCGAATAGGTGACATTCACCTCTACGATGCGGGCGTTAAAGCGACGTATCACGCGACCCACCTCAGGATTAGACTCCAAAATGTGTGTTTTGATTTTATACATAGCGATTTCGTGTTGGAACACCTCATCGTCTGTATAATACTGTGTCTGCACCACATCAATCTTCTTGGTGATTTGTTTTGAAACCTTCTCCATCGTATCGGGGTCGGTCCATGCGGTAATAGTGTATTTATGCACACCAGGGATTGACGATGCCGACACATTCAAACTCTCGATATTGATTTGCCTTCGAGTGAAGACGGCAGTCACTTGATTCAGCACACCTGCCACATTCTCAGAATGTACGATAATCGTATATAGTTTCTGTTCCATAGTTATTCCGTTTCAAGCATTATTTCACTGATGGCACTTCCCGGAGGAGTCATTGGCAGCACATTCTCTTCTTCAGTCACTACTGCCTCCAAAATGAATGGACCATCGGTATTCAACATCTGGTTCACAGCCTCTGACAAATCCTCACGATTAATAACACGCTTTGCAGGGATGTTGTATGCCTCAGCTATCTTCATATAGTCGGGGTTCATCATATGAGTGAACGAGTAGCGACGGTTGAAGAACAACTCTTGCCACTGGCGTACGTTGCCCAAAAAATGATTGTTAAGGATAATAACCTTCACAGGACACTTATGTTCCATGATGGTGCCAAATTCCTCGATGGTCATCTGGATGCCACCATCACCCACGAAAAGACAAACAGTACGGTCAGGAGCTCCAAAGGTTGCTCCGATAGCAGCTGGCAAGCCAAAGCCCATAGTACCCAAACCACCAGAGGTGACCATGCTTCGTTTGTTCAGCAGGTGGAAATAGCGAGCTGACGTCAACTGGTTCTGGCCTACGTCTGTCACCAAGATGCCCTCATGCTTCGTTGCTTCCGCTACCGCATGCACCACTTCGCCATAGCTCAGCGTTTCAGCTTTAGGGTACAACTCATTATATATCACCTTGTCATATTCAAGCTTCTCATAAGTTGAAAAACTATCCGACCATTTCTCGTGCTTGGCAGGCTGCAACTTCTCACCCACAATGCGCAGCGTTTCCTTGCAGTTGCCCAACACAGCCACATCTACCTTCACATTCTTGTTGATTTCCGAAGGGTCGATATCGAAATGAATAATCTTTGCCTGCTTTGCATAGTTAGGCAAATAACCTGTCACACGATCACTGAAGCGCATACCCACAGCAATTAGCACGTCGCACTTGTTGGTATTGACATTCGGACCGATATTGCCGTGCATACCCAACATACCTTTGTTTAACGGATGATTATAAGGCAAAGCTGAAAGTCCAAGCATTGTTGTGCCACAAGGAATGTCAGCCTTCTCGATGAAGTCCAATAGCTCTTGATGCGCATTACCCAACTCAACACCCTGTCCAACAAGCATGAACGGACGCTTGGCGTTGTTTATTAGCTCGGCAGCCTGTTCTACAGAAGCCATATCGGTATCGGGTACAGGGTCGTAACTGCGTATATATTTTGCCTCAGCAGGCTCAAATTCTATCATCTGTGTCTGTGCGCTCTTAGGGAAATCCAATACCACAGGACCAGGACGACCACTCTTGGCAATGTAGAACGCACGTGCCACAGCACCAGCGATATCGTTGGCATCACGAATCATGTAGCTCCATTTGGAGATAGGCTGTGTCAAACCCACCCAATCGACCTCTTGGAAAGCGTCGGTACCCAAAGCACCTACACCCACCTGACCGGCGATGACTACGATAGGTGTACTGTCAATCATCGCATCAGCGATGCCAGTTACGGTGTTGGTAGCACCTGGACCACTAGTGACGATGCAGACACCCACCTCGCCAGACACACGGGCAAAGCCTTCTGCTGCATGAGCAGCGCCTTGTTCGTGACGCACCAGAATGTGGTGCAACTTATCCAGATGGTCGTACAAGGCATCATACACAGGCATGATGCTACCTCCTGGGTAGCCGAAGATAGTCTTCACTCCCTGATGCTCCAATGCGCGCATCAATGCTTCTGAACCTGATATCTTCTCTTTATTCATAGTTTTTCAATTAAATGATTCTTACTGCACCCTTGTCAGCTGAGCTAACCATTGAAGCATAAGCCTGCAAACTCTTTGGCACCTGACGGTCACGTGTAAGTGGCTGTAAAGGTCTTGATGCCAGTTCCTCGTCGCTCAGCAACACGTTGATACTACGGTTAGGTATATCAATCTCAATAATGTCACCATCCTTGATTTTGCCTATGTTACCACCAGCAGCTGCCTCAGGAGAGATGTGTCCGATGCTCAGGCCAGACGTACCACCACTGAAACGGCCATCGGTAATCAGCGCACAAGCCTTGCCCAAGTGACGGCTTTTAATGTAGGATGTCGGATAGAGCATTTCCTGCATACCAGGACCACCCTTCGGACCTTCGTGGGTGATTACCACCACATCGCCAGCATTAACGCGGTTCTCGTCGAGAATACCCTCGCAAGCTGTATCCTGTGAGTCGAACACACGAGCCGGACCGCTGAAATGGAAGAGGCTTTCATCCACACCTGCGGTCTTAATGACGCAACCATCTTGGGCAATATTACCTTTCAGCACAGCCAAACCACCATCCTTTGTGTAAGCATGGTCAAGGTCACGAATGCAACCATTAGCACGGTCGGCATCAAATTCTTTATAGTAAGTTTCTTGTGAGCCCAGCACATTGCTGAATCGGTTAGCTGGCGCACTAAGGTAGATTTTCTTAGCCTCCCAACTTATTTGTTCGGTCTCGATGGTATATTTCTTGATTTCCTCTGCTAAGGTCAAGCCATCAACGCGCTTCAAAGAGGTATCCACCAAACCGCCTTTTGCCAACTGCTGCATGATAGCAACGATTCCACCTGCACGGTTCACATCCTGTACATGATACTTATTGGTATTAGGAGCCACTTTGCAAAGACAAGGCACCTTGCGGCTAAGTATATCAATATCGTCCATCTTGAAGTCAGCACCTGCCTCATGGGCAATCGCTAAAAGGTGCAAAACGGTATTGGTAGAACCGCCCATCGCGATGTCAAGACTCATTGCATTGAGGAATGCCTGACGGGTAGCGATGCTGCGAGGCAATACGCTTTCGTCACCTTCCTCGTAATATTTATAGGTATTCTTTACTATTAGTTCGGCAGCTTGCTGCATCAGGCGCTTGCGGTTAGCATGAGTAGCCAATACGGTGCCGTTGCCAGGCAGCGCCAAACCAATCGCCTCGTTCAGACAGTTCATCGAGTTAGCGGTAAACATACCAGAGCAGCAGCCACAACCTGGGCAACCAACTTGCTCAATCTCTGCTAAGTCGGCATCGGTCACGCTCTTATCAGCACCACGAACCATCAAGTCAATCAAATCTACCTGTTCACCACGATAGTTACCTGCCTCCATAGGACCACCAGACACGAAAACAGCAGGAATGTTCAGTCTCATAGCTGCCATCAACATGCCCGGGGTAATCTTGTCGCAGTTGCTGATGCACACCATAGCGTCTGCCTTATGGGCATTTACCATATATTCTACACTGTCGGCAATAATATCTCTTGAAGGCAATGAGTAGAGCATACCATCATGTCCCATAGCTATGCCGTCGTCAATAGCAATTGTATTGAACTCAGCAGCAAAGCAGCCTAACTTTTCAATCTCCTGTTTTACCAGCTGACCTGCCTCATGCAGATGCACATGACCTGGTACAAACTGCGTAAAAGAATTGACGATGGCGATGATGGGCTTACCCAACTGTTCTTTCTTCATGCCGTTAGCCACCCATAGAGCCCTGGCTCCAGCCATACGTCTGCCTTGCGTACTGAATGAACTTCTTAACTGATGTTTCATCTTAACCTTATTCTAAATAATTAAATTGCAAAGTAACGGCTTTTTTCACTATTTGCCAAACGAATTAAAGAAAATATTGCCCAAAGAGTATTCATTTAAAGCCTAAAAATGTATCTTTGCAAGAAAAACGTAATAAATATGACCAAAAAAGAACGATATGCAGGA
>JAEEOD010000059.1 GCA_016284115.1 Bacteroidaceae bacterium | reverse complement strand
CCGCCACGGAAAGGTGATAGCAGAAGTATATCCGGAACCTTTCAAGGCAGAATACCAACACACACAATATTCCTGTTCAAAGACTTTTGTCAGTGCAGCAGTTGGTTTAGCTGTCGATGCCAACCTCCTACGAGTATCCGATCGTGTGGCAACTTTTTTCCCAGATAAGTTGCCAGCTGAGGTATCACCAGAACTGGCTTCAATGACTGTTCACGATTTGCTCATTATGGCATCAGGCATTGACCCAGACGGCAACCTTCGTGCAGAAAACTCCTATTGGATAAAGCCTTTACTTGCCAAACCTGTAAAAGTACCAGGCAAACTGTTCAAATATGATTCCCTTTGCACCTACCTTCTTAGTGCCATCGTGCAACAGGTCACAAGCAAAACAGTATTTGCCTATCTGCAAGAAAAGATTTTCAAGGACTTACATATAGAGAAAGTGTCATGGGAAGAGAGTCCTGAAGGCATCACCACTGGTGGTTGGGGCTTGTTTATCCAACCAGAAAGCCTTGCTAAGATGGGACAGCTTTTGTTACAGAAGGGCAAGTGGAACGGTAAGCAACTGATTTCTGAAGCATGGGTAAATCAGATGATGCATACTCACATCGACACGGGAGATGGAAGAGGTTATGGCTACCAGATGTGGGAAGCCTCCAAAGATGGTGCTTTCCGTGCAGACGGGCGCTTCGGACAATATATAGTTGTGATGCCCAAACAGGATATGGTGGTGGTGATTACCCAATGCAGCAACTCACCCAACCCATGGGTAGTATCACGAGTGCTGGCTCCTGCCGTACAGTCTGGCAGCATCAATCTTGGCAAAGATTATGCATCATTGCAAAAGAAACTGCAAAGCTATAGCTACCCTACTGTTTCGGGCAAGGCTAAAAGTAATTTGGCTAACCGACTTACAGGAAAGACGTTCAAATTGGAGGACAACCAATTCGGTTGGCAAGACATTAGTTTCAAACAAGGCGACAAGCAAATGACGATTGTCATTACTGATCAGCAGGGTAAACGTGCAGAAATCTCAGCTGGTTATAAGTGTTGGAATACTATATGGACTGCATCCAGACCTCCTTACTCGATGAATGCCCAACAGAAGTTCAAGGGTATTGAAGGCGATTTTGCCGTAGCTGCCAGCTATGGATGGGTATCCAACAACACTTTACACCTCAACTTGCAATATGTCAATTGGATCAGTGCGTTGAACCTCACCCTCACTTTCCAAGGCGACACTGTTCAAATTACTGTCCATAAGAATTATGAACCAGATGTTCCTCTGTTCAGTGGAGCAGTATAAATAAAAAATGTTATTTGAGGGGCAAAGGACCGCATTTCATCTACTACGGGAGGATCGATGCTTTACTACGGGAAGATCGATGCTCTTCCCGTAGTAAAGGGAAAAAGGGTTCTTATCATCAGAAATTATCAAATCGAGCAGAAACTTTCTTCAAGTAATCAATGATGGGAAGACGTTGTGGACAGATGCCTTCACACTGACCACATTCGATGCAATCACTTGCACGGCCAAACTCTTTGGTTAAATCTGCATATTTGGTATAATAGATGGTCCATCCCTTGTGCTCCATATCCTCACGCATCAAGTCGTTGTAGAGTGAGAAGTATTTTGGAATAGGAATCTGCTGGGGACAACCTTCAGTGCAATAAGAACAAGCCGTACATGGGATAGCGATCTGGCCATTGATAATGTCAGCTACTTTTGCACACATTGCGACTTCTTCTTCTGTAAGTGGCTTGAAATCTTCCATATACGACACATTATCTTGCATCTGTTCCAACGTACTCATACCCGAAAGCACCATCATCACATTGGGCAAGGAGGCAGCAAAACGTATTGCCCAACTGGATATAGACATCTGTGGATCAGCAGCACGGAACAAAGCTTCTGCCTCTGCCGGCACCTTGGCCAATGTACCACCTTTCACAGGTTCCATCACTACTACTGGCTTTCCATGCTTCACACATACTTCATAACATTTGCGACTTTGCACCCAATCACTATCCCAGTCCAAATAGTTCACTTGCAATTGCACAAACTCCATCTCAGGATGTGCAGTCAGCACCTCGTCAAGCAAATCTGCGTTGTCGTGGAAAGAAAAGCCCATATGCTTCACCAATCCCTGTGCTTTCTTGTCTACCAACCAATTAAAGCAGTCAAGTTGATTGTACTTAGCATAGTTAGTCTTCTCGATATCGTGAATCAGGTAATAGTCAAAATAGCCTGCTCCTGTCTTCTCCAGCTGCGCATTGAAAATCTTGTCACGATCTTCCTTCGTGTTGATGAAACCATGATGCAACTTAGTTGCCAACGTATAGGTGTTACGAGGATGGCGTTCCACCAATGCAGTCTTGGTGGCATTCTCACTGGAAAAGCCCACATACATCCAGGCTGTATCAAAGTAGGTGAATCCCTTCTCAATGAAAAGGTCCACCATCTGCTTCATTTGTTCAATATCTACCGATGTTGCCACCTTGGGATCTGTCAACGGCAGGCGCATTAATCCAAATCCAAACTTTTTCATATTTACGTAACTATAGTTTTATTATTAGTCTTCCAAAATAGTAAGTATTATCTCTCCCGCGTGCAGGGGAGATAATAGTTTACTTGCATTTTTGCAAAGATATAAAAAAGCTGTGAAAAAGCAAATATCAGTCTATGCTAATCAATTCATATTTCTGTGAACCTAATCCGATTTGAGCTGCATAGTCAACGGTGTGTGTACCATGCTGACGCTTAATACATTCTTAGAAAGGCTTAGCATCATTATCGGCAATGCTTACATGATTGAATGCTTAGAAAGCATATTGAGTAGTGAACATTAATCGGTGATTTGTTACAGCATGGGTATCAGACACCTTACCTTTAGCTGTGTTGCTGCCATACCAAGCAGTTGTAGTATTGTATTCCAAACCCAGTTTCAGGTGTGACCATGTACGACTAATACCAATTACACCAGTCAGCGTCTGGTCAATGTTTGTTCCCATGCCTGTAAGTTCACCAACAGCTTTTGATGCTCCCAGATTCTTTGCATAACCACCAAAAATATTGAGTCGCCAGTTGCTTCCATATGCTATATTCAGCCAGCTATGTGAGATACGAAGAGGAGAATACTCCTTTTTGCCAGTCTTATTATCTATGTTACTGACACCATAGCCACCCAAAGTATTAAGCATTGTCATATTACTGGTCAAGAAGCTTTTGGCAGCAATCAGAAAGTTATCTTTCTTATACTTTATATGGGCTTCTGCACTTAATGTTGTAAATCGTTCATTTACTTTATAACCTAAATCCGTTTTGTTACGCATTTTTAGGGAAAGTAGCTCAGCGCCTATACCAAATGTAAGATACTGATTATGATAATCTAAGCCCAAGAACAGTTCTGGGATTCCGCTTTTACGC
This sequence comes from Bacteroidaceae bacterium, assembly GCA_016284115.1. Next base: position 8,095 of record JAEEOD010000059.1, on the reverse strand, counting down.
AAATATTCAGAAGAAGCGCCATTAGGTCCTACAGATTTGTTCTGTGCCTGCCATGCAGCAGACGCTGTAATCATTAATCCCTGATTGTCATAGCGGAATCTTATTTGTGGCGCACGATCATCAGGGTTATAGGGCGCTCCTGAATTGATATCCAAAATTTCTGGAGTAACATTTCCATAAAGAGGATGCCATGTTTGGCCTAACAGCAATGAAGTAGTCCCCAATCGAGGTTGAAATATGCATGACGCAGACGTATCAGACCAATATTATTTCCATTACCACGAAAATCCATCTCTACAGTTGCTGATGTTTTAGCGCCAAATAGTTCTGGGCCTGTTACATTGACTCCCAAGCGGGTTCTCATGTTGTACATATTAAGGTCAGCCCCAGCATTTAAATCTTTGCCTTCAGCATCATATACTTTATCTAAAGGAAACAGATAGAAGGAACCCTCCTCGCTGGTCTGGCTTTGACGACTACTTAAGAAGATATCATTACGCACTGACCCATAAAAATCATAAGAAAAGCCCTTCTTTTGTGCAGACATTGTCTGCGGGACAAGCATAGCTATCACTATGCATGCCAGCAAATTTTGCATATATTTCATTTTAATCATTTATTATTCTGATCGGTGAGAATAAATTGATAAAGTGCATACATACGAGCACCTATTTCATCACGTACACGATGGTATTCGCTATCGATAAATTCTGGAGTTCCCGTAGCATGAGAAGGATCATCAAAACCAATATGCATGTGGTTCTTGACCTCACCTTGGAACACAGGACAGGTCTCATAGGCATTGTCACAAACGGTAATTACATAATCCCATTTCTCATTCAGGTATTCACGCACATCATGAGGCTTGTTCATGCTGATATCAATGCCCAATTCTGCCATTACTTCAACTGCTTTGGGGTTGATGGCCTTAGCTGGCTGAACACCACCTGAATATATTTCAATATTTTTGTCGTATGATTTTAAAAAACCATGTGACATTTGGCTACGACAGGTATTACCTGTGCAGAGGACCAACACTTTAACAGGATGTTTCAAGGCGTTCTTGGTTTGAGCTTGAAGATTACTAAATGCTGCCATTACAAATAGCAGACAAAAGAATAAATACTTTTTCATTGTTTTCTAAGTTTTATTTTGGATCAACAATTTCTGTAAAACGATGAGTAGGATTGGGGCGGCCTGGCATCAGATACTTCCATGCAAGTACTTCCTCTGTAAGGTTATCAGCCAAGAGAACAGTTATTTCCTCTCTAACAATACGATCTAACTCATCAGGAGTCATCTCTACACGGGCATTGACAATGAGCTTAGCCTGCTGGCTGCTACCTGCTGTATGACGAATAGAAAGTTTGCCATCGCCAGCAAGATTGCCGATGGTGTACTTGGCCCCATTCTCTACTATAATCTTCACATGACCGATACCAGCCTTCTTATCTAAGAAACGATTGTTGAAAGCAGTAAGCAGATTCTTGGCAAATGCATCCCAATCAGTTTCTTCACCCTTCAACAACAAAGTACCATTGAGCCATCCAAGAACTGCTTCACCATGAGCGTAGATGTCATAATCAATGTCAAGCAAACGTCTGCCAGAGTCATTACGTGACAACATATCAGAAAGCCAGTCATCAACACCGTCACCTGTCAGCGAGCTTACTTTGCGAACACAAGTTCCAACCATTTTTGATGCTACAAGAGCCTGTAAAGCATCCATTTCAGCTTTGGGATAAGCATCTGTTTTGGTGATCAGAATAACATCACCTTCTTCCAACTGCTTATGATAGATATAGGCAGCATCTTGATGTAATCCGCCATTATCTCCTTTAATAATATGAAGCAGTCGAGCAGGATCGGCTAAAACCGTAAATGGGGCAACCTCTATATCTGCCTGATAGAATTTCTTCAACGGCTGAATAATAGTAGCGGAAAGGTCTGCACAACTTCCCACCGGTTCAGCTATAATCACATCAGGAGCAGACTTCAATCGCAGTTGCTTGATAGCATCAGCAAAACCCGGAAAATTGCAACAGAAACAACTGCCACTCACTTCAGCTACATCTAATCCTTCATTCTGCAATAAAGCGCTGTCAACAAGTTCAGACGCCTGGTCATTGGTAATCAGTGCTACTTTCTTATCTTGTTGCATTAATCGTTTTGCAGCTTCCCACAACAAAGAGGTCTTTCCTGCACCTAAGAAGCCTCCCACAAGTAATAGTTTTGTTTTCATATACTTATAATTTAATTTTTCATATCAAACCAGGCATTTATCAGCAAGACCCGTGCAATCATCGCCCTGCTTGCACTGCTTCAGGAAGTCAATCCTTATTTTCCTGTATTTTCATCGAAGGTTCCAACACATAGAGGAAGAACCATGTTGCCAGCACTCCACCTAAAATAGGACCTAATATATATACAAAGAAGGCACCTCCTGATGCATCAGGGAAAGCAGCACTTCCCCATCCTCCTACCCATGCTACCATGCGTGGGCCAAAATCTCTGGCAGGATTAAAGCAAGCTTGTGTCAATGGAGCAATAAGTGTGATACATATTGAAACTGTCAGACCTATAAATAATGGAGCGATATTACTATCTGGACGTCCCACATTACAATCTTCTGTAAAACAGAAAATAAACAGCACCAAAACGAATGTGCCGACCATCTCTGCAGCTATAGCCAAGGGCATACTAACAGTAGCTACAGAAGCATCGCCTGGATTCGGATAATACTCACCAAACATACGGGCCGTATCAACCGAAGCAGCAGTACCACGCTCTATGCCATGCGCTAATTCATAGGCTTGGATGGAAGGATTGAATAGCAGCAAAAGCAGACCTCCCGCAAGGAAAGCTCCAACGAACTGTGCCAACAAATACCCAGGAAGTTTGCCTGCTTCCATACGCTTTCCTACGACCATAGCCACAGAAACAGCAGGATTGAGATGAGCCGGACAAAGATGTCGGGTTACATATATAGCTAATGTTACCGCTAATCCCCAAACAATTGCAATCTGGAAAATACTTCCATATTCACCAAATAACACAGCTACGGCAACTGAACCACAGCCAAAGAGGGTCAAGATGAAAGTTCCTAACGCCTCGCCTATCAATTCTCTCATAATAAATCTATTTAACATGTATTACTGCAAAGATAGAGATTTCATTAATTGGTTGTTAGATATAAAACTTAATAACGAAAGAACAATATCAAAGGCGAATATTCGTTGTTTGGCAAACAAAGAACAAAAAAAAGACTGCAACACGATTTTTGCAGCCTTTTTGCGTATAAAAGAAAAAACTCAACAACAACTTGTTCCATCAGCCTTTTCAGCCAAGTCGCTGAAGAAGGCTCCAAAAAGATTCTTTGCCAACGCCCAATTAGGACGATTAATACAATATTTTACCTTGGGAGCCTCTATCTCACCCTGTATTAGTCCTGCATCCTTCAACTCTTTTAGATGCTGCGAGACAGTAGCCTTAGCAATAGGGAGTTCCTCGTTAATGGCACCAAAATAGCATTGTTTGCGTTTGGCTAAGAAATGAAGAATGGCTATGCGTGTAGGATGTCCCATCGCCTTAGCGAAGCGTGCCAGTTTTTCTTCCCTGGCATGCTCCTGCTCAGGCGTTAATGTAGGGTTGTAAAAAAATTTTCTTTTTTCTTCTTCCATATTATCAATTCAATAATACTGCGAAGATAATACATTCTATGGATATTTCAAAATTACTTAATCTTGTAGGCTTGCAGGGCTGAACCATGACGCACATACAACACACCGTTATTAATCACCAGGTGCGCCCAATAAGGACCCTCACCTTTGGTGATGCGGAACTCACTGACCACATTAAACTCATTGCCTGGCTGCTGCAAGCCAACAAAGCCACGACGTTCATCGTAGATGTAGAGCATACCATCAGCTGCTACGGTTGAGCCTTTGCCCTTTCCACCTTTCCAAGCGGTATTAAAGATGGTGTTGCCTGTCTTTACATCTACACCCACCCAGTTGCCATTATTGTTGTTGATCCAGTTGGAACCATAGATGATGCCATTCAGTAATACATAACCACCATGATGAGTGCTGAGGTCATTGTTCTTCCATGCACGAGTAACACTCTTCATATCATCAGCGAGCTTCAACGCCGTGGCATTGATGCCATATCCTTGGGCGAAGACTAACACCCCACTTGCCTCATCAAACACAGGGCCGTTAGGAGCGATATTCTCCCATGAAGACTGAGGATACCAGTCCTTGAAAGTCCACTGAATCTCACCATTGTCTGGATTAACACCATAGTAATAATTGCATGTACCACCAATGATCTGACGCTTGCCTTTATAAGTGATAATGGTGGGTTGAACATAATTGCGGGCTTCGTTCAAAGACTTTGATTTCCATATCTCTTTACCCGTTTCTTTGTCAAGTGCCACAATAGTGGTCTGGCTGCCGCCAGGAGAATAAATCACCTTGTTGTCAAATACCAACGGACATTCAGCAGTTCCCCAGTTACCTGTCTTGGTGCTATAGGTAGAGCCTCCATCAACTCGCCATATAATCTTTCCATCAGTCACATTGATACAAGCCACCTCGCCCATACCGCTGATTACATATGCCTTACCGTTGTCAATGGTAGGTGTTGTACGAGTTTCAGGAAAGCTCTGGTTGAATGCTTTACCATAAACGGTGGTATAGAGCTTCTTGCCGTCCAAGCTGAAAGCCATGAAGGTTTCCTGCTTCTCATCCTCAGTCATGCCAGTGATGAAAAGGCGGTCGCCTACAATTACAGGGCTGGAATAGCCTTTACCAATTGTCAAGTCTTCCCATAACATTTGTGGTCCCTCAGCTGGCCATTGTTTCATCAATCCCTTCTCTGCTGGATAGATTCCATCGCGATTAGGGCCACGGAAGCCCTGGAAATTGTTCTGAGCCTGCAGGCTCAAGGAAGTCATGCTGGTTATCACCAATGCTCCTACTAAAAAAATCTTTGTGTTCATCATTTCTAAAAAGTTTTATTAATAATAATTTATTCTTTAATCTTATATGCCTGTATAGCAGAACCATGTCGCACATAAAGCACACCGTTATGGATAACCAAATGTGCCCAATAGGGGCCTTCACCCTTAGTGATACGGAACTCACTTACTACATTAAACACTGATCCTGGCTGAACTAAACCCACAAAGCCACGACGTTCATCATAGGTGTAAAGCATGCCGTCTGCGCTGATAATGGATCCTTTGCCCTTGCCACCACTCCATGTAGTATTATAGATAGTCTTACCTGTATTCCAATCCACCGCACACCAGTTGCCACTGGTATTATTGAGCCAGTTGGAACCATAAATCACACCATCCACCAATACATAGCCGCCATGATGAGTATCGAGGTCATCGTTCTTCCATACGAGGGAAACACCCGTTAGTGAATCATTTAGCTTCACCATATAGGCATTGCAGTTGTATCCCTGTGAGAAGAAAATCATGCCATCTTGAAACAAGGCACTGTTTGGCGCTATATTCTCAGGGATATATCCTCCCTGCATAGGTCTTCCAGCATCTGGACGCCCCCAATCACGGAATTCCCATTCAATGGTACCATCGTCAGGATTGACACCAAACACCACATACTGAGTAGATGCCACCAGCTGACGTTTGCCCTTCCATTGGATCATGGTAGGTGACACATAAGCCCTGCCATCATTCAGCGACTTAGACTTCCATATTTCCTTACCCGTCTCTTTATCTAACGCTACGATGGTAGTTTTACTGCCTCCTGGGGTATAGATCACTTTGTTATCATAAACCATAGGACATTCTGCTGTTCCCCAGTTGCCTGTCTTGCTGGCATAAAGTTCACGACCATCTACCTTCCATAGGATTTTCCCATCGGCACAGTTGATGCAGACAATCTCTCCCATACCACTGATAACATATGCTTTACCGCCATCAATGGTTGGCGTAGTGCGCGTTTCGGGATATGTCTGATTAAAAGGCAGTCCATAAACCACCGTATAGAGCAGCTTGCCATCCAAGGTAAAGGCATGGAATGTTTCTTGTTTCTCATCTTCGGTCATACCCGTAATATAGAGACGGTCGTCCACAATTACAGGACTGGAATAGCCTTTTCCTATCTCCAAATTCTCCCATAGCATCTGTGGGCCTTCGGCAGGCCATTGTTTCATAAGGTCTTTTTCTTCAGAATAGATTCCATCACGATTAGCTCCACGGAACCCATGCAAAGAAGGAACTTGTGCAGATGCAATTAATCCTAAACAGCATACAGCTAAACTAAGTAAAGTCTTTTTCATACCACGTTCGATTATTGTTTAATCTTTATATATAATTCTATTAGCTTTTTAGCCATTATCTCATCACGATACTTTTCTTGTGCCAACAACAATGCTTGATTTCTACATTGCCGGAACAGGAGGCTATCTGTCAACAATTTCTCCAGAGCATCAGCCAATGCCTTAGGTTCGTTAGGTTCATACAACAGACCTGCATCGCCAACAATCTCTTCGAAGGAACCTGTGGCAGGTTCAACAACAGGACGACCTGCAGCGAATGCTTCAAGTAGATAAAGTCCCACCCCTTCCTGGAAACGAAGAGGTACGGACAACACACTGATTTGCTTGTAGAAATCAGCATGATGCTCCCAAGAATAGTCTTCTTCAATAATCACATCACTCTTATAAGGCAGTAAAGTCTTCTTAACCTTTGCCATGAAACTTTTGTCCGGACTCATATATCCTCCTCCGATACGCAGTTTTAACCTTGGAACAGCATTCTTTTTCTTCAATAGTACGAATGCATCAGCCAAGATATCTAACCCATCCAGTTCATTCATGCGGTAGAAAAAACCAATGGTTGGGTCAGCAGGCCATTCATCTGTATAATACTGTTTCACATTGATACCAGGATAGATCACTTCCACTTTCCTCAAAGATGGCAGTTTATCTTTTACCACCTGACGATAGTATTCGCTGGTAGTAATAAAGCTGTCAATATAAGATGCATTGTCTATCACACTCTGCCAAGCTTTGCTGATATATTCAGGTTTTAATCCATCAATCCAGACTTCCTCATCCTGTAGCGAGCATACAATGGGGATATTCACAGCTTGTTTCATAGCCTTGGCGATCCCTATCAACAAGGATGAAGAAAGTTGGATAACATCTGGATGCTCCACATCTTTTACCCATGCTATCAGCTGTATCACATGCTCCTTAAAAGTCTTTCCTTCTCCTTCCATCATACTAAGTGTCATACTTTCCATACCTGCTGACGAAGTGGTGCCAGACATAACCGAAACCAAATCAAGTATCCTATCAGAACCCAACAAGCACTTTAACCAACCTGGCATCTTATGATTTTCAAAGAATTTCTGCCCAACATAATAAGTGGTTGCAGGGAAAAACAAGGGAGCATTACCCTGCAGACCTCCTATGTGCTTGAGTGGAAGGTATAACGGAATCATCACCACATCATGACCTGCCCTTTGCAAGGCCTGCGCCTGCAAGTTGTCACGGAAGCAATTACCACAATAATAGCCGTCACCTGATCCGGGTGTGATAAACAATATCTTCATCTTATTGATACTTATCCTTTACTTCCTTTATTACCAACCTTTTCACAAACGCCCAAACGCATCCAGCAAGCAACAGCATGAGCAACAGACTCAACAACCAGATGCTAACGGAGACATTGGCAAAACCGGTTCCTATACTCAGCAATGCGCCTGTAACACCCACAACGATAGCAAAGACTGGCACTATCACATTCTCCTTAAACAGAAGCTGGCTTATTGTTTTTGGACGATAACCAATCATGGCATACATACGGATATCCGGACTTCTCGCCGTCAGGTTCTTCCTAATGACAATCAAGAAACTCAAGATACCTAACAACAACCCAATGCCACCCAATGAGAGGAAGATGGTAAGATAAGTATCAGTCACTTGATAGAATTGCTTCAACCTCTCATTGGTAGTGTTTACCCTCACTCCATATTCATTCAAGGCAGTAGCTATGAGCTGTGCTGTTTGCTTCACATTTGTCTTGTTAACCCGTACCAAAGCTACTTGACTA
>JAEEOD010000058.1 GCA_016284115.1 Bacteroidaceae bacterium | reverse complement strand
CGAGCCTCTTGGGGGATTCGAACCAACGACCCCGAGATTACAAATCACGGGCTCTGGCCAACTGAGCTAAAGAGGCATTCACTCAAATTTTGCAGCCGTTTTGACACGGAAACCGAGCGAAACGGCTGCAAAGTTAGTGAATTATTTTATTCCCACAAAAAGTTTTGGGAAAATTTAATTATTTATTACGCAGTTTTTCTTTGTATTTCACCAGTTGTTTCTCCAAAGCCTCAGCACATTGGTCAATCGCTTCCTCAAATGTATCACATACTTTGTTCACATACAGCTCGCCACCTGGAACAGTAATTTTCAGACCTGCTTCCTTGTTAGCTGCTGTCTCTGGCTTAACTACCTTCAATGACACCTCTACTTTCTTAATATCTTCATAATACTTTTCAAGCTTGTTGACTTTCTTGTTGATAAAGTCTTGCAGCTTCTCTGTAGCGTCAAAGTGAATTGATTGAATTCTTACTTCCATAATTACCTCCTTTTCTTTATGCTCTTGGATGAGCTTGGTTATACGCTTTTTTTAGTTCTTCAAAAGTAGTGTGAGTATAAACCTCTGTAGTGGCAAGGCTTTCATGCCCCAGTAGTTCCTTAATGGCACCCAACTCTGCCTGATGGTTGAGCATGGAGGTTGCAAAGGTATGCCTCAATACATGAGGGCTACGCTTCTTCATCGTTGTCACCTTTGAGAGGTTTCGTCTCACAATGTTCTGCACACTGGAACGGGAGATTCGTTCACCATTCTCTTTCGTAACAAAAGCACCCGATTGGGTGGGAATGGTTTGGTCTCTTTCCGTGAGATAGTCCTGCATAGCTTTCGCTAATTCTTCTCCAAAGGGAATGATCCGCTGTTTATTCCGCTTACCGGTAACCTTAATTACTTTGGCACCGAAATCTACATCTGCATCATTCAGACCCACAAGTTCAGCCAATCGCATGCCAGTTTCATAAAACAACTGGATAATCAGTTTGTCCCTGTGACCTTCAAAGCCCTCACCGAAGTCAATATCATCAAGCAGCCTATCCATCTCTTTTTCCTTTACAAATACTGGAAGGGGTTTCTTCTTTTTGGGTCCACTGATTTTCCTCATCGGATCAGCAGTTATCTCCCCCTGCTTAAGCAGGTATTTGTAAAAAGTTCTCAAAGCGCTCAACTTGCGATTGATAGAACTGGCTTTTGCACCTTTGTCCATCATCTCTACCACCCACTCACGCACGGTGTTTGGGTTGACTTCCTTCAGTTGCAGTCCACATCCTCTAACAAAAACCTCAAATTGAAGCAAATCTACCTTATAAGACTTCTCAGTCTCCTTTGAGTAATTACGCTCATATCGGAGGTATTCTAAGAATGCATCTATCTCTTCCATCGTTACATCTAATATCTGTGCAACGAATTTAAGAAAAAGAATTCAATAATTCAAAGAAAAAACGCTAAATAATTAATCTTCCTCTTGGTGAAGCTTCTGAACATATACAGCGTGCTCCATCTGAAGTCTCTTCAATACAGACGGTTTGTCGAACTGCTGACGTCTTCTCAGTTCCTTTACAACACCAGTCTTCTCGAATTTTCTCTTAAACTTCTTCAAGGCTCTTTCAATGTTCTCGCCTTCTTTTACGGGTACTACAATCATTTTTAATAATAAGTTTTAATTAGTTAATAATAAAAATCAGCCTGCAAAGTTACGCATTGTTTCATTAACCGCAAAACGTTTAAGCGTAAAAATTCTCAAATACTTGCTTTTTACTACCTTAGCATCATTACTATTACTCCACGCGCGCGTAAAAATATATAAGGTGTAAAATACCAGATAGGTAAGAATGAAATGTCATGTTTTATTTGTATCTTTGCATACTAAACATTACCGATATGATAGTAAAAGAACGAATAGAAGCGCTCAGGGAAACCCTCAAACATAATGGTGTCAAGGCATTCATCGTGCCTAGTACTGACCCGCACATGAGTGAATATGTAGCCCCGCACTGGGAGGCAAGGCAATGGATTTCAGGGTTCACTGGCTCTGCCGGAACGCTGGTTGTTACTGATATCGAGGCTGGGCTATGGACCGACTCACGCTACTTCCTACAAGCAGGCGAGCAACTGCAAGGTACTGGTATCGACCTCTACAAAGAGAAGTTACCTGAAACACCTACTATTACTGACTTTCTAAAGGAAAGACTTACAGTAGGAGATGTCGTAGGCATTGACGGAAAGGTTTTTGCCTCGTCAACTGCTAAAGAAATAGAGAAAGAGCTTGATAATAAGGGCATCCATTTAAAAAGCATTGATGATCCATTTGCAAGCATTTGGGAGAATCGTCCCCCTATTCCAGAGAATCCCGTCTTTATATTACCTCTGCAATATACAGGGGAGAGTTGCCAGGAAAAAGTAGCTCGTATTCAAGAGCTGATGAAGGCTGATGAGATTGATGTAGCTTTGATAACGGCACTTGATGAGATTGCTTGGGTACTGAACCTACGTGGCAACGATGTGCACTGCAATCCTGTATTCGTGAGCTATCTGGTAATCGGTAAGTCTGACGTGATACTTTATATTGATAACAACAAACTCACCCCTGAAGTAAAAGACTATTTAAATGAATGTCAGGTAAAAGTTCATGCCTACCCATCGTTCTTTAGCGACTTAGCACAAAACACTCAAGGTAAAGTAGTGTTAGCAGATCCTGCCTATTTGAACTTTGCCACCTATAATGGTATTTCACCACAAAGCCGATTGGTGGAACGCAAAACATATGTATCACTGATGAAGGCTATCCGTAATCAGACGGAAATCAACAACCTACATCATGCTATGGTGAAAGACGGTGTAGCGATGGTGAAGTTCCTCAAGTGGTTGGATCAAGATGCCGATATCTACCATGAAACTGAGATGAGCGTTGACCGTCAACTGCATGCTTTCCGAGCTGCTCAGGCAGACTTCATTGGCGAAAGCTTTGATACGATAGCAGGCTATGGAGCCCATGGGGCCATCGTGCATTATGAAGCAACCCCTGAAACAGATGCTCCTTTGGAGCCTAAAGGCTTCTTACTTTTAGACTCTGGTGCTCAGTACCTTGACGGGACAACTGACATTACACGCACCATCCCCCTTGGTCCCCTTTCCCAAGAGGAAAAGGAGGATTATACACTGATTCTTAAAGGGCATATCGACCTGGCAATGGCAGTGTTCCCTGAGCGCACGAGGGGAGTTCAGCTCGACATTTTAGCCCGACAACCTATTTGGAAACATCATATGAACTACCTGCATGGCACGGGACATGGTGTCGGAGCATTCCTCAATGTGCATGAAGGTCCTCATAGCATCCGCATGGAAGAAAACCCCGTTACCCTTCAGGCAGGCATGGTTGTTACCGATGAGCCTGGCATCTATAAGGCAGGCTCTCATGGCATTCGCACCGAGAACATCCTATTAGTAGTTCCTTCTGGTGAAGGCATGTTTGGCAATTACCTTAAGTTTGAGACAATTACCCTTTGTCCTATAGACAAACGACCAATCATTAAAGAACTGTTAAGTGACGAGGAAATCAATTGGCTTAACCAGTATCACCAACGTGTCTACGACCTCCTGGCTCCTCAACTTGATTATGACGAACGTTATTGGTTGGCCAACGCCACATCAGCAATATAACATATCAGCAATAATAAAAAAACAATCAACAATATATGGCAATAATCAAATCAGTAAACGGACTCACCCCAAAATGGGGAAAAGAATGTTATTTCAGTGAAAACGCTGCCATTGTGGGCGAAGTAACCATGGGCGACGAGTGCTCTGTATGGTTCAATGCAGTTGTGCGAGGCGACGTAGCACCTGTAACTATGGGTAATAGAGTGAATGTACAGGATGGTGCTGTGGTGCATGTAACTAACAAAATAGGTCCCACCTTTCTCGAAGATGACGTAACCATAGGACATAACGCCACCGTACATGCTTGTACCCTGAAACGTGGCTGTCTTATCGGCATGGGCTCAACAGTGTTGGATAATGCAGTAGTCGGAGAAGGTGCTGTGGTAGCTGCAGGAGCCTTGGTGCTGGGTGGTACCATTATCGGTGAACACGAAATATGGGGAGGCGTGCCTGCCAAATTCATCAAGAAGACAAAGCCCGATCAGGCAGAGTCATATGCTGCACATTACGTTGCATATACCAAATGGTACTTGGCAGAAGACAACAAATAAAAAAGGGGCTTGTTATAAAAGCCCCTTTAAATATCTCAAGATAATGTCTGTCGCTCCTGCCCGCGAACGGACATAAGTTCCAGCCTTATTGCCAGATTCTAGCAAGAAAGCCTTATCGGACAATAGTTTATCAAGCAGTTCTTTCAGGTCATTGCCATCATTGATGGAGAATGCACCACCACAGGCAATCAAGTCATTTGCCTCCATAAAGCGCTGGTGATTAGGGCCAAAGATGACAGGTACACCATATACGGCGGCTTCCACTGTGTTGTGGATGCCAGAGCCAAAGCCTCCGCCAATATAGGCAATCTCACCATATCTATATATTGAAGATAATAAACCGAAGCAGTCTATAATCAAACAACGAGCATCTATCACGTTTTCCGTCGTTGCTTGTGTATAGCGCACCACCTTTCCCTTCAGTTTACTAATGATTTGTTGCAGATGGTCTTCACCTATTACATGAGGAGCAATGACAAGTTTTACTTCTGGATGGTTATTAAAATACTCGATAAACAAGTCTTCGTCAGGTTGCCAAGAACTACCAGCCACAAATGTCAATCTGTCCTGTTTGAAAGCCTCCACCAAAGGAAGTTCTTTAGCCTGTTGTCGTATCTGAAGCACACGATCAAAGCGGGTATCACCTACCACAGTCACGTTATCTATCCCTATCCCACTGAGTAAATTTTTCGACTCCTCATTCTGTACAAACAGATGATCAAAATCATGTAACACCTTAGCATAGTCTTTACCATGACTCTTGAAGAAAGCCTGTTCGGATCTGAAAATTGAGGAGACACTGTAGGTAGGTATGTTTCTGCGATGCAACTCATCCAGGTAGTTTTTCCAGAATTCATACTTGATGAAAAATACCATGCAGGGATTAGCCAAGTCCAGAAACTTGAGTACATTCTTGGGCTTATCGAATGGCAAGTAACATATAACATCGGCTCCCTCATAGTTCTTACGAACCTCATAGCCTGAAGGAGAGAAGAATGTAAGCAGTATGCCATACGATGGATATTCCTGACGGATACGCTCCATCAGCGGTCTACCCTGTTCAAATTCTCCTAAAGATGCCGCATGAAACCAGAGATAATGTCGTCCAGACTCTATCTTAGAACATAACACTTCATAGCATTCACTTTGGCCTTTCAACATGGTCTTCACCTTCTTGCTGAACAATGCAACCACGTTGGCTGCCAGGCTATATAAATTGATTGCAAAATTATACATATCACTTCAAAACTTCAATGGCTCTTTTCATGCGTTTCAAAGTTTCCTCCTTGCCCAACACCCATGAGATATCGAACATGTGAGGGCCCTTACCTTCGCCTACCAATGTCAGGCGAAAAGCATTCATGATATCGCCCGTCTTATAACCTTGTGCCTCAATCCAAGCCATCACAATCTTCTCTTGATTTTCAATACTGAAATCATCGATGCCTTTCAGCACCTCCATCAACTCAGACATTTGCTTGGATGAATCTTCTTTCCAGCGTTTATTGACGGTCTTCTCATCATATTCGGTAGGAGCTACAAAGAAATAATGACTATTGTCCCACAACTCTTTCACGAAATTCACTCGGTTCTTCACCAAACTTACGATGGTTACCACCTTGTCAAACGGAGCCTCAACACCTTTCTTTTCTAACTCAGCCATAAATAGTTTAGCTACTTCCTCATCACTTTTCATCAGCACATATTCGTGGTTAAACCATATCAGTTTCTTGTAGTCAAACTTTGCTCCAGCCTTGCTACAACGATTGATATCGAAGAGTTTGATCATTTCATCCATCGTCATGATTTCCTGATCATTGCCAGGGTTCCAGCCCAAGAGAGCCAGGAAATTGATGACAGCCTCTGGCAAGTAGCCTTCCTCACGATAGCCGTGTGACACTTCACCTGTCTTAGGATCATGCCATTCCAATGGAAATACAGGAAATCCCAAGCGGTCGCCATCACGCTTACTCAGTTTACCATTACCTTCTGGTTTCAGCAATAATGGCAGATGTGCAAATCTAGGCATGGTGTCTTCCCATCCGAAGGCACGATACAGCAATACGTGCAATGGAGCTGAAGGTAACCATTCCTCTCCACGAATCACATGACTGATTTCCATCAGATGGTCATCTACGATATTGGCCAAATGATAAGTAGGCAACTGGTCAGCACTCTTATATAGTACTTTATCGTCCAAGATAGATGAATTAATCACCACCTCACCACGAATCAGGTCGTTTACATGCACTTCCTCGTTGGGCTCTATTTTGAACCTCACCACATATTGCGTACCTTCGGCAATCAGTTTGTCCACATCTTCCTTAGGCATGGTCAGCGAGTTACGCATTTGCATACGGGTAGAAGCGTCATATTGGAAATTAGCTATCTCGTTGCGCTTAGCCTCCAGTTCCTGTGGAGTATCAAAAGCGATATATGCTTTACCAGCATCCAACAGCACTTTCACATGTTGTTGATATATCTCTCTACGCTCAGATTGTCTGTAGGGGCCATACTCGCCACCAAAGCTCACACCTTCGTCGAAGTCGATGCCCAACCAACGGAACGACTCCAATATGTATTCCTCAGCTCCTGGAACGAAACGGTTAGAATCGGTATCTTCAAT
>JAEEOD010000057.1 GCA_016284115.1 Bacteroidaceae bacterium | reverse complement strand
AGCGGACAACTAGAAGCAAAATTCCGTCGTCAACATATTATCGGTGATTACATTGTTGATTTTGTCTGTTTTGAGAAAAAACTGATTGTAGAGATTGATGGTGGATATCATAATGATGTAGAGCAACAAATAGAAGACAATCTCCGCTCTGAAGAACTGAAAGATTATGGTTTTGCTATCTTAAGGCTCCGAAACGAAGAAGTAATCGGTAATCCTGAAGAAGTAATCAGAAAGGTAAAACTCGCAATGTGGCTCTCAGAAAAAGTCCCTCTGCGAGAGGGATTTAGGGAGGCTTTTCATACGCTCGTCTATACCGGCCCCATTGACCAATATTTTGGTTTCCAATTCGGCAAACTCGATTGGCGCACCGTCACTTTCAAGACGCGCATTGAAGACACGCCCAACTACCAGGGCAATGCCGTTGTCAACTACACCAGTCACGACGAGCCCTACACCCGCATCATCGAACACAAGCATTTCGAGATGTTCGGTCAGGAAGTCTACGACTGCCCCAAGACCGTAGTCAGCGAAGAGTACAGCACGGAATACAAAGAGGGGATGGAACCCTATTACCCGGTCAACAACGACCGTAATAATGCTTTGGCGGAATCTTATCGTAACCTAGCTCACCAAGAAGGTGTAATGTTCCCTGAGGATATAATCTCCCTCCCTACTGGGGAGGGCCGGGGTGGGGCTGTCATCTTCGGCGGCAGATTGGCAGAATATCGTTACTACGATATGGCTCCCATCATCGAAAAAGTACTTAACTTCTGGAAGTAGTTATCGTTAGCGTTAACGTTATCGTTGATGTCTATGGCTCCAATCATAGAGAAAGTCTTGAAACTTGAAATTTGAAACTTGGAACTTGGAACGCACGAAGTGCTATAATGTATAAGTTATCGTTTTCGTTAACGTTATCGTTGATATTTATGGTGCCTATTTTCGACTTGGAAGTGTAACCCTAATTTGTAGTTTATAAAACAAATATTTTTTATGGAATTAAACGATTTTATCAAGAATTTTGCAGATCAGTTTGATGATACTGATGCAAGTGAGATTACAGCTGATACCGAGTATCAGGAATTGGATGAATGGAGTTCCCTGACGGCCATGAGCATCATCGCACTGGCCAAGACCGAATACGGGAAGACTATAACGGGACGCGAGATCCGTTATACCAAGACCGTAAAAGACCTCTTTGACCTCATCGCTTCCAAGTAATGGAACCAACTTTCAACCCATTTTCACTTCAAGACAAGACTATTCTTGTAACTGGTGCCTCGTCCGGAATCGGGCAAGGCATCGCTTTGTTATGCTCCAAAATGGGTGCAACTGTCGTGATTAACGGGCGTAATGACGCCAGGCTCCAGAAAACCCTTTCACAAATGGACGGCAAGGACCATATAGTTGCACAAGGCGACTTGTCGGACTTTGCCTCCTTGCCGGGCTTGGTATCAAAAATGCCCAAACTGGATGGCGTCGTTCATTGTGCCGGTGTCGGTAGCCGGGTTTTGTGTAAGATGATGCAGGAAAGCGACCTCGACCAGACGATGACGATAAACTTTAAAGCACCCGTTATGCTCCAGACAGAACTGTTGAAGCAGAAAAAAGTTAACAAGAATGGTTCTATCATCTTTATTGCATCTATGGCACAGGATTCTCCCAGCATCGGCAACGCGCTGTATGCTGCATCGAAGAGTGCCATCATTTCCTATGCCCAATGCCTCCAGCTAGAGTTGGCACCTCGGCTTATCCGTGTTAACTGCATAAGTCCAGCAATGGTGTGGACTGACCTTATATTTAAGGGAGGTATCACAGAAGAACAACTACAGGAAGACGAGAAAAAGTATCCCCTGAAACGATACGGCCGTCCTGAAGACATAGCCAACCTTGCCGTCTATCTTCTTAGTGACGCAAGTTCTTGGATGGGGGGAAGCAACGTTAAAATAACAGGAGGAGCACATTAAACATTTATTATCATGGCATACATAAAGGCAATATCATATTATCTGCCGGAACAAGTCTTGACAAACGAGGAACTCGTAAGGGATTTCCCCGAATGGAGTGTCGACAAGGTGGCTGCTAAAGTTGGCGTCAACTCCCGTCATTTGGCGGCTCCGGATGAAACGGCAGGGGACATGGCGGAGAAAGCAGCCCGTAAACTCTTTGAGGAATACAACATCTCTCCAAAATCTATTGACTTTGTTTTGCTTTGCACGCAAAGCCCGGATTATTTCTTGCCTTCAACAGCATGCATCTTACAGGACAAATTAGGAATCCCCACCTCTGCGGGGGCCTTTGACTATAATTTAGGCTGTTCTGGTTGTATTTACGGAATGGCCATTGCCAAAGGACTCATTGCCGCTGGCATCGCAAGTAATGTCCTGCTGCTTACCGCAGAGCATTACAACAAATATCTGCACCCTTCAGACAAAAGTAACAGAAGTATTTTCGGTGACGGTGCTGCTGCATGCCTGATTTCTACTGAAGGAATCGCCCAAATAGGAGAGTTCTCGCTTGGGACGGACGGCAGCGGTTACGACAAGCTTATTGTAGCAACCGGTGCCTCAAGATGCCCCCAGCCTACGGGTAACTTCGTAGAGGATGATGAAGGTCATATCCGATATGACGACTATCTATATATGGACGGTGGAGGCATCTTTAACTTCACTCTCGATGCCGTTCCCTCAATGATGAAGGAGATCCTGAAAAAGAACGGTATTGAGAAAGACGACGTGGACTACTACGTTTTCCATCAGGCCAATAAGTTCATGCTCAACACTATCCGCAAGGTATGCGTGCTGCCAAAGGACAAGTTCTACGTGAATCTGGAAGAAACGGGTAACACCGTCAGTTCCACAGTACTTATCGGATTAAAAGACTGCATTGACAAGGGTACTATCAGTTCTGGTATGAAAGTAATGGTCAGCGGTTTTGGCGTAGGACTGAGTTGGGGCGGCACAATGTTAATTTTTTAATACAGAACCATGTTATTTAATTCTCTTGATTTCCTGCTATTCTTCCCTATAGTATGCATTGTGTACTATGCCATTCCTTCGTTGAAATGGAGGAATTTGTTCCTGCTAGTGGCTAGTTACTATTTCTACATGAACTGGGAACCCGTGTATGCACTCTTATTGCTCGCAAGTACAGGAATCACTTATTTGGCATCGTTTGGAATTGATAGATACGAAAACAAGAAGAAGACCATCCTTTCCATTTCCATCATTGCAAATCTCGTCATCCTATTCTTCTTCAAGTATTTTAATTGGGCGGCAGACAATATCACCGCATTAATGGATTTAGCGGGCATTTCCATCCATATACCAGAATTCAAGGTTCTGCTCCCAGTGGGCATCTCATTCTATATCTTCCAGGCATTAGGCTATAGTATAGATGTCTATCGTAGAACCATTGCCCCAGAGAAGAACTTTTTCCGCTATGCTCTATTCGTTTCGTTTTTCCCACAGTTGGTTGCTGGGCCAATAGAGCGCTCTACAGGCTTACTTCCACAGTTTCAAGAAAAGAAAAAGTTTAGTTACGACAACTTGATGAAAGGCCTCAACATGATGCTGTGGGGCTATTTCCTTAAACTTGTGGTTGCCGACCGCATAGCAGTTTATGTGAATTCCATCTTTAATAATGTTGCTATGCATAATGGAGGATCCTCCTTATTGGCATCATTACTATTCCCTTTCCAGCTTTACGGTGATTTCGCTGGCTATTCACTAATAGCCATTGGTTCAGCAAAGATCATGGGATTCACTTTGATGCAGAACTTTAGGCAACCTTATTTCTTTTCAACATCCATTCAAGACTATTGGAAACGTAATCACATCTCTCTTACTACATGGTTTATGGACTACATCTATTACTCACTGGTAGGAAGCAGTACAAAATTATGGTGGTGGTGCTTTAGCATCTGGTTCACATTTTTCATTTCTGGTTTTTGGCACGGCGCCAACTGGACTTATGTATTTTGTTTCTCATTATTCGGTCTCGGTCTAGTCTATGGACTGTTAACACAAAAAAAGAAGAAGAAATGGGAAAAGAAGCATAATCTAAAAAATAATGCTCTTTACCATGGTGTACAGAGATTTACTACTTATATTATTTTGGCGTTCATTTTAATTTTCTTCCGTGCAAACACGTTAGAAGATGCCTTTTCTGTTATTAGTAAAGTATTTACAGACATAGCTGCACCCTATAAAGGTCTTAGAGTCACAGAATGGGTACTTATTTTTCTAAGTTTAGCTATACTTTTCGTAAAAGAATTCATTGACGAGTTCGGACTAAAACTACATCTGTCTCAGAGTCGTTATTGGGTTGTCCGCCATGGATATGTGCTAGCCATGATATTCTTCATCATTCTATTTGGAAAATTGAATGGCAGCCAGTTCATTTATTTCCAATTCTAAAAGAGTGAATCGATGAAAAAAACACTCATAACAATATTTGCACTACTCCTTGGATTCTTTATCTTCGACCGAGTACTGGGAAAGGGTCTGTGGTGGCTTCACGAGCATTCTAAATTCTCTGACGACAAACCCTATCTTTACATTGCCAATGATGTAAATTCCGACTTCATCCTGATGGGGGCTTCTCGGACAAGCCACCATTTTGTTCCCTCTATTATTGAAGACTCTCTGCTGACAACTGTGTATGTTGCAGGTTTCGACGGATCACCAGATATATTTTTCCAATATGCGAATCTTAATCTGATTTTAAAACACCATATCCCAAAGATTATTTGTTTGGAGATGGGGTATCTCGTTGATGGAACGTCGGCCAATCTCCCCATGCTGGCACCTTATATTGGACAATCAGAACAAATTGACTCCGTATTCAAAGATACAAAAACCTTTATTGACTACCAGTTATCACATGTTTACAGATACAACTCTTGCGTGCTTAGTAACTTTACTGGAATAATCAAGAATGATGCTAAAGGAGCAGATATTCAAGGCTATCGTCCTTTACCATCAATTAAAATGGGGGAAATCAGTCAAAGTAAAGACTTTAAGGTAGATTCTGTGGCCGTAAGATATCTGCATAAGTTCATTAACACATGCAAACAGCAGAATATTCAATTAATCTTCTGTGCATCCCCTTGGTACGTTAAGCCAACTCCCACACAGTATGACTTTTTAAAACTTATAGCAAAAGACAATCATATACCATTCCTCGATTATCATACAAACGGTCTCTTTCAAGATAGGAAAGACATTTGGAAAGACGCAAACCACTTGAGTGCCAAAGGGGCAGAATTATTCTCCCCGATTTTTGCTCATGATGTGAAAGCCTTATTAATTTCATCTGGCCAAATGCCTGAATGAAAACGACTGGGATGCTGTTCGCAAGGACTTCTCCCTGCGTCCAATTTCTATGACTTCAAACGGAAACACTGAACGCGTGGATGGCAACAGCAATAAGGAAGACATCCTGCGCGTCTTGGCCCATTATGGAATCCGTCCCGACGCCGTAACCCTTTGGGGAACAGGCCGCCCGATGCGCGAGTTCCTGTGGAGCAAAGAAATGACCGACGCCTCCGTCCATGTGCTGCTCAACGTGGATTTAAAGGACACCTACGACAGCAGTATCAAGAACGCCGATGGCATTACCGAGATCCGAAATTGTCACATCAACGTTGGTACCGGCAAGGAAATCAGCATCCGCGAAGTAGCCGAACTCATTATGAAGGAAATCTGTTTCCAAGGTGAACTACGATGGGATGCCTCAAAACCCGATGGAACCCTAAAGAAACTCACCGACATTACCAGACTTCATCAGTTAGGATGGCATCATAAAATAGAAATCGACGAAGGCATCCATCTCCTCTACGAGTGGTACAAACAAGGTATCTGCATCAATCACCAAACCACTTAAACCTTGAGTTTAAAGCTGAAAAAGTATTAGTAAAAAGTCAGCGTTAACATTATCGATTTACGTACATTTGTATATGTTACTCTCGCTCGATAAACCAAAATAAAATCAAGAACTTTATTATTTGTCTGCCGCAATTATGAAAATTCTCATTGTATGTTCCAATCTTGGCTTTGGCGGTGCTGAACGCGTTGCTGCATCCCTAGCCAATGGTTTCTTTTCAAGAGAGCATCATGTGATAGTGGCAACAAACTTGTATGAGAAAGTGAACTTCTCATTAGACGGAGGGGTTGTCGTTGAAAACATTTTTTCAACAAACAAGAACATATTCAAAAAGTGGGTCTCATCAGTAAAAGATCTTCGAAAACTGATAAAATCTCACCAACCGGATGTTGTGATTGGAATTATGGAGTTATGCTCATTGGTAGCAAGAATCAGTACAATCGGAACAAGCATTCCTGTAGTGGCCACCGACCATTATACTTTTGATCGCCCCAAAAACGCCCCGTTCACCAAACAGCAATGGTTCTTTAAATTCATCGTTAACTATATTTACAAACACATCACTGTCCTTACAGAGGCAGACAAGAAAGTTATCGGCAATAAATTCAAAGGTGTCACGGTAATGCCTAACCCTCTATCTCTTCAACCTGTAAAAGAACTACCCCCAAAAGAGAATATCGTTTTAGCCGCAGGACGCATAGGAGGTTGGTATGCAAAAGGATTCGATGTTTTGCTCCAAGCATGGAAAAGCCTATACTACGATAACGTTAACGATAACGAAAACTTAAGAGATTGGTGGCTGAAGATTGCAGGAGATGGGGAAAAGGAAGATTTTGAATATCTTATGTCAATTCCTGAGGATTCAGATTTCAAACTTCAAGTTTCAAGTGATGGACAGAAGATTTGGAGGTCAGAGAAATATCATATTGAGTTCTTGGGATTCCAAAAAGACATAGAGTCGCTCTATAAAAAATCAGAGATATTTGTACTGAGCAGTCGGTACGAAGGTTTTGGCTTGGTGCTGATAGAAGCGATGAGTCAAGGATGCGCCTGCATTGCATGTGACTACAAAGGCCGTCAGCGCGAAATCATCCAAGATGATAGTCAAGGACTTTGTTGTGAACCTGATAATGTTGAGGATTTGGCATATGCCATTCAGAAGATGATAACGGACGAGAATCATAGAAAAACTGTTCAGCAGAAGGCTATAGAACGAAGCAATTTCTATGATATTGAGCATACAATGAAGCGTTGGGAAACATATTTGAGGAGTATAATCCGTTCTATCTAAGATTCTTTCCAAAAAGTTAAAAACAATGCAAATAAATAAAGACATAAAAGATCTCATTAAAAACAACTACTGGGCTTATCGGCTGTATTTTGCATTCAGATACGAAATTCCATGTAGAGTGCTTGGAGATAAGAGAATTATCAAGAAGCGTTTCAAAAAACAGATGGGATTCACCCCCGATCTTAAAAATCCCCAAACATTGAATGAAAAGATTCAGTGGGTGAAACTCAACGACAGAAAGGACTTTAACACCCTCGCAGCTGACAAGCTGAGAGTGAGGGAGTTCTATAAGAATAATTTCGGCGAAGAGCATATCGTTCCCCTCATCAAGTCTTTTGACAGTTGGAAAGATGTCACATACGAATCCCTACCCGATGAACCCTTTGTGATTAAGGCAAATACAGGTTCGAGTACCTGGAAAATTGTCCGGGATAAACGCGAAATAGACATCAAGCAGTTACGGACAGATTGTCGCCGTTGGATGTATTGCAATCATTACTATGCAACTCAGGAATGGCAGTATAAGAACATTAAGCCCTGTATCATCGTTGAGAAACTATTAACTGATGATGAGGGGAAAATACCTGTTGATTATAAACTCCATTACATCAACGGTGAACTTCAGTTCATCTATTGCGTTGTTGACAGAGAGGGGGACATCTACCGGGCCATGTTCTCGCCCGAATGGAAATTGCTCCATTTCCAATGGGTGTCCATCCGTAACCACAAACCGCTCCGAACAGACATTAATGAGCCTAAGCCGAAAAATCTAGATAAGATGATAGAATACGGCAATACCATTGCTAAACACTTCAAATATTACGTAAGAGTTGACTATTATGAAGTTGGCGGACGTATGTATTTCGGTGAAATCACCATGCATCATGGTTCTGGCTACAATAAGTTCTTCCCCGTAGAAGCAGAGAAAGAATATGCAGACAAAATGATCATACCATCTTGAGAAAAGCAAAATGGGAAAAAATAATTTAATTGAAAATTACAATATTACCAATGGGTTACCCCAGTCCACAGACAAGATTGTCCTGACAGACTGCATGGACACCATTCTCTATAGGGATATCACTCTGGACTATCTACTTGTGCTTTGGGCAAAAAAGGTAGGCAAAGAATTCAACATCTACCCAAAATTCTTACTTTATTATAGGAGAGAAGTTGTCAAGAGCGCAATGCACAACACCGTTCCTATTGAGGTTATCTATGGAGAAATCTACAATCACTGTCATTACTTTAATCTCATTGGCTCCTGCTCTAAAGAGGAGTTTATCGCCAAAGCCCATCAGATAGAATTAGATATTGAACTGCAACATCATCACCCGATAACTGAAACGATCCAATACCTTGAAAAGGCAAAGTCTGCCAATACACCCATCTATTGCGTGTCAGATTTTCGACTTTCCAGTTCCGACCTCAGGCAATTCTTTTCACACTTAGGGATAGACCACCTCTTCACAGGTATTTTCTCTTCCTGCGATGCTGGTAAGACCAAGAAAACAGGTGATTTTTATCCATACGTTTTAGAACAAATCCAGAAGAAGCCATCAGAATGTCTGATGATTGGTGACAATAAGAAGTCAGATTGCATCAATGCGGGGGCTAATGGCTTAGATAGCTATTGGCTTAAAAAAAATAGAATATCAACAATTATCGCATTAACATCAAAAATTAGAACCCTCTTGTTTGTTTAAAGTATTTATAAGAACTATGATTCTACGGAATGTAATGAAATACGACTACCTCATCGTTGGCTCCGGTCTCTTCGGTGCCACTTTCGCCTATAAGGCACGTCAGGCAGGCAAGACTTGCTTAGTGCTTGACAAACG
>JAEEOD010000056.1 GCA_016284115.1 Bacteroidaceae bacterium | reverse complement strand
ATTCTCTTTACTTCCCCATGAATTTCCATCTTCCTCTATTTGAACTGTAAATTTTCCCTGACGACGACTTCTTGTTTCTTCTATCACTTTACAGATAGTAGAGTTCTCGCAAATAATGTGAGAAACGATAGCTGTCAATCGCTTTTTCTTGATATCTATACTATTCATAATTATCTGTGGTTACTTACCGAAAAAACTTTAAACAATGTACATCCTTTATCTTTCCTCATGAAAATTTTGTAAAACAAAATGAATGAATAAAATGAATAGGACCAATATCATTATAGGATATACAAAGGCACTTGCATCACCGAAATGAAATATGCTACGTAAGACCACTATGGCAAGCATTAGAGCTAGAAAGACCATACCTCCTGTTAGGACTGTCTGAATCAAAGCCATAATAATGGCATAAAAGTAATCTCCTATAGTTTTATCTTCCTTTGTTTTAATCCACTCGTCACCGTGTAAATTACCCCCTTTCCGATTATCACTTATAGTCCTTACTTCTTTATCAATAATAGCAATAATCTGAGATACCGACTGCGGCCTCTCATTCCTATTCACTTTCATCATCTGAACAATCAAATCTTGAGTTTTTGAGGAAATGCTGGAAGGGAAAGAGAAGGCATAGCGGCCCTCGCTGATAATAACATCAAACGTTGGAGGATTACGACGAGTCAACAGGTTATAGAGAGTGGCACCAAGAGCGTAGATATCTGTCCAGGCACCAATATTTCTCATTGTAACTGCAGACTGCTCTGGAGGGAAGTACCCGGGGGTATAAGCGAGCATGGAGGATGTCGTGAGTGTTCCATTACTTTGCTCTATATGCTTGCTCGCGCCAAAGTCTATCAGATAAACATGATTATTGCGGTTTACCATAATATTCTCAGGCTTGATATCCAAATGCCAGATATTCTTTTCGTGGACAACTTGAAGAGCTGAAAGTAACTGATGCAAATAGTTCATCACGAGGGATTCTGGTAGTGCCCCCTCACGGTTTAGTTTGTCTCTCAATGATTCGCCCTCAATGAAATCCATCACATAGTAAACAGTGCCATTCTCTTCAAACCACTCATAGACTCGCACAAGGTTCTTATGTCGCAGCGTTGCGAGACGTGAGGCTTCTTTCTTCAACTTTTCTCTATGCTTGTCGAACACCAATTGATTCGACACATTGGTCACCGTTACTTTGTTACCATTCCGACCATTAATAGCCTGCCCTTGATTAGCAATAAACAATTCTTTTATTGCCACACATTTATGTGCAGAAACTTGTTCTGCCAAATAAGTGATGCCGAAGCCTCCTTGACCCAGCACTCGCTCTATTCTGTATTTCCCACCCTGCAAGGTGGTGCTTGGTTGTAGGTAGTTCATATCTCCTATTACTTATTATTCTTAAATACTTCTTTCATCCTTTGAAGAAAAGACTTAGCCTTTTCTTTTTTCTGAACAACCACAACATCATCCTCTTCGGTGCTTGTAGCAACCTTCGGAAGAATGTTTATGGAATTACATCGGGCTGTGGGTTCTTCGTTGACAAGTTTGTCATCACCATCTTCCTTTATTACATCCTTGATATGGATAAGCCAGGCTGAATGATTGTCTTTATTGATGGCTGTTGCCTTGATTAGTTGACTTCGCTTTTCCTCGTCAGACATATCGGAAGAGAGCAAAGCTACTAATTCTTCATTTGTCATTTGCTCCAACATACCATCTGAGCACATATAGAAATAATCGCCAGGCTGAACATCCGTGATGTGGACAATATCGGGGCGCATACGGTTTTCCTCACCAGGCTGCATGGCACGGGTAATGATGTTCTTCTGTGGGAAGGTTGCCATTTCCTCAAAAGTTATTTCTCCTGCCTGATAGAGGTCAAACACTAACGAGTGATCGCGAGACTGATAGAGCACTCCAACACTGGGGCGAATGTGATAAATACGGCTGTCACCCATGTGAAGGGCGGTAACGCCGTTATGACCTAAATATAATAAGGTAAGCGTGGTGCCCATCTTCTTCAGTCCATGGTCGCCTTTAAGGTCCAACTGCTGGTAGGCATATTCCAAGCTTTTCTTCAGGTCTTCATCTGTAAGTGTGTCGTTTCCTAACAGACAGGCCTTGCGTAAGAAATGGGGAATACTAATACATACCAACCGACTTGCTACCTCGCCATGTTCATGTCCCCCCATACCGTCACAGAGAATGAAGAGTTTATTTGTTTCCTCTGATGGACTATCAGGCCAAAGATAATCTTCCTGATTATCACGCTGTCCTAATTCATAGATACACAATGGAGGATAAATCTCTATCTTCATACGATACGGCAGTTAAATTGTTAATTTGTGTGACCTATAGGGCTATCAATATTGGAACATTGCAAAGATAGGCATTGTTTTTGAAAAAAGCAATATTCTGATATGAAAAAGTTACGAAATCCCTCTTCTACTGTATGAAATAACATAGGGCAAGAGGCCATTTCATGAAAAGACCTGAGGATTACATCAAAAAAGACGAACTTCGTTTCTATAGTTTTATTTCGTACAGCCAAACGGGTATTTTGTACATTTGCACATGTGGAAGGGGTAGATGTCGACAGAATCTTTCGTAACTTTGCACTTGTCGAATAATAAAAACCTAAAAACAAAAGTGAATTATGAAGAAGATTTTGTTTACAAGTATGATGTTGTTGGGTGCCATGAGTGCCAACGCTCAGTTCACAGTGTATCAGCCAGTAGAAGTTCCTCAAACGTCAAGTGTTCCAAGTTCTGGGTATGGAACTCCGTACACAATCTACGAACCTACTTACGGTTCCCCTTATCGGCAGCGGCAGCAACAGCAGGCAAGGCCCAAGATGCAGGAGGTGACACTTAAGGGGTATTTCAAAAAAGGAAATGACTGGTACTTCCTGCCTATCAGGGTGGGTGTCATAGGCGAAGAGGTTAGGCTTCTAAGCATCAAGACGCAGAACGGCTGGAGCAACTGTGGCAACAAAGCCAGCATTGTAGGCGGGTTTGATTCAGAGGAAATCCGCGATAATTTCAACTATAAGGCATTCACCTCGCTCTGCGGCACAATATATTTCTAAAAATTGGTTCTTACTATCAAAAATAAGAGTGAAGTGCTCTACCTGCGCCTGAGCAATATTCTGTATATCCAGGCTGACGGGAACTATTGCGACATCTACCTTGCTGATGGGGGCGTGCTCAACACGCTCACCTATCAGCGGGCGGAAATAGCAAAGATGATGGACGAGCAGATTCCGGAGGACATCAGGAAGCGGTTTGTGCTGGTCGGAAAATCATATATGGTGAATACGGATTATGTGCTTCGAATCCAACCGAGCAAGCAACTGCTTACATTCATGGTCAACCAAATTGGGACAACCAGGAAAGTGAGCATAAAAGTAACAACCAAGGCACTCACCAAACTGGCGGAGGAAATGGAAATGCAAACTGACGAACATGCTTTTCGTACACCATAGCCATGCTTTCGTACCCTGAAGAGCTGCAGGAGGAAATTGGATACGAAAGTTTTTGTAAATTTGTAATTTGAATAATAACAAGGAATGGCAGGCAACAGTCTGCAAGTCCCACATTCCCCAAAATAAAACCGCCGATTTCTTGGGATTGATTGGCACAAAAAAGAACTTCCGTTATGAAGGAAACAAGAAAACTACTTTCAAAGAGGGGTTGGTTAGTTGCCCTCATGTTATTAACCGCAGTAAGCATGAATGCAAAAGATGACTTGTTCACCGTAGTTGAGGGCAGTCTTGAAGTTTTGCTTGAACAGAAAAAGACGGCTGTTTTTGAAATTGACTATTCTCAGTTGATGGTTACAAACAGCAAGGACCACGATGAAGATGTTGACTTTGCCACATGGATGCAGGCTCAGGATGAAGACGATGACAAATGGACGACTGACTGGGAAAGCAAAGACAAGGAGAAATGCCACAAGGCTTTCAGAGAGCATTACAACGACGAAGTGAAACAAGGCCCGAAACTTACGAAACTAGGAAAAGACTATAAGGTTATTCTCCGGCTTACAATGATTGATTTCGGTCCTGCCGTTAAATATGGTTTTGGTGGAATAAAAGGAGGTGAGGCTAAGGCCGATGGTGTCTTTGAGGTGAGAGATATCAACACAGGCGAGGTTAAGCTCGTTTTGAAGTTTGAGGGTTTGAAAGGTGATAGCAGTTTCAAGCAGATAGGACGCTTAATCGGTATCTTTGAAAACTTTGGAGAAAAACTTTCGGACTATCTGAAGGATTACCAGAAAGAGCAGAAGAAAAAGAGGAAATAAGCAGGTTCATTACACGGCAAAACGCTGGGGCACAAGCATATAGTGCCCCAGCGTTTTATGGGTGTGTGTTCCTCCCTTGGGGAGGGGTTAGGGATGTGCCTTTATTTCCGGTTCTTCCAGAGTGCGGTCATGTCTTCAAGCGTCTTGCCCTTGGTCTCGGGAACAAGCTTCCAGACGAAGAGGGCTGCAATCACACAGATGACGCCATAGAGTCCATAGGTGAACCAGTGACCGAAGTC
>JAEEOD010000055.1 GCA_016284115.1 Bacteroidaceae bacterium | reverse complement strand
ACATACGCGCAAGTTGTCTGAATACGACTTTGAGAGCGATGTGGATGTGAACATCTTGGGTCACATCTTTGAGAATGCGCTTTCAGAGATTGAAGAGGTTACTCAGCAAATCAATAATGGAACAACACCACAGACCTCAAAGCGCAAGCAAGACGGTGTGTTCTATACGCCTCAGTATATCACCAAGTACATTGTGGAGAATACCGTTGGTCGTCTTTGTGCTGAGAAGAAACAGCAGCTAAATATCGTTGAAGATGAATATTTCTCAGATCAACGTCGCCAGATGCAAACCAAGAAGCGATTATTGGATCAGTTGCACCAATATCGTGATTGGTTGCTTCAGATTACGATTCTCGATCCTGCCTGTGGTAGCGGAGCTTTCCTAAATGCTGCTTTGCAATGGCTGATGGCAGAACATAAATTGATTGACGAGATGGAGGCAAAGGTGGCTGGTTCTACTATTGTATTCCAGGATGTGGAGAATAGTATCTTGGAACACAACCTCTATGGCGTTGACATCAACGAAGAAAGTGTTGAGATAGCCCAGTTAGCACTATGGTTGCGTACTGCCAAACCCCATCGTAAGCTGAACTCACTCAATGAGAATATTAAATGTGGCAACTCGCTGATTAGCGATCCTGCCATTGCTGGCGACAAAGCCTTCAACTGGCAAGAGCAATTCCCCAAGGTATTCGAAAAAGGTGGCTTTGATGTTGTGATTGGTAATCCGCCGTATGTGAGGGCAGAGATAATTGCTCAGAAAGATATGGAGTATTATCGCGACAATTACAAAGTGCACAATCCTGATGGTGATTTGTTCTCGTATTTTTATGAGAAAGGTATGAATATGCTAAAAACAAATGGAATGTTTGGATTTATCTCCAACACGTTTGATAAGACAACCGCAGGAAAAACTCTTCGTAATTATATTCAGACCAACACTAAGATTGAAGGCTATATTGACTTTACTGAAGTACAGATATTTGAAGGTGCTACAACTTATCCAATAATCCTTCTTCTTTCTAAAGAAAAAGAAGAGAAACATACCTTCGTATATACAAAAATACCAAAAGAAATGCAAGGGTCTGTGATTATCAGTTCCGCACCTACTAAAGAAATTGAACAGGATGGACTTGATAGCGACAACTGGAGTTTCCAGAGCACAGAAATGTCAAAAGTAATAAGAAAGATTACAAACTACGAATCAGTCAGGAAGCAATATGGAAAATGCTATTACGGCGTAAAGACTGCTTTAAACGATGCTTTCATCATTAATGAAGAAACCAAAGTCCTATTAAATAAAAAAGACGTAAAATCTGATGAATTAATAAAACCTATTTATGAGGGCAAAGATTTACAGAAGTGGTGTAACCAACAACTACAAAAATACTTGATTTGTACTCATAATGGATATGATGATGTCCCTACTATAGATATTGACCAGTATCCCGCAATAAAAGAATATTTAGGTGGTTTTGAACCGCAATTAAGCAAACGATACGACAAGGGGGACACCCCATACAATCTTCGAAACTGCGCGTATCAGTCCCTGTTCTACCAACCAAAGATTATTTGGGGAAATTTACAGAACTCAAACAAATTCAGTTGGGATGATAAAGGAACGGTAATATCTGCTCCTGCATGTATGCTGCCTACTAATAACAAAGCTCTTCTTGCTGTTCTTAATTCAAGGATTGTTTGGCTTTTCCTCACTACTATATGTGTGGTTCGAAATGGCGGATATATTGAGGTGAAGCCGCAATATTTTGAGCAGATTCCGATACCTCCCTTGGATAATGAGGTAGGAAAGGAGTTGTCAAACATCGTAGATACAATGTTAGCTTTAAATAAAGAACTTCAAGAGAAACGCACCCGTTTCCTCCGTCGTCTGAGTGAGAACTTTGAGGGCATTAAGATAACAACAGCTTTGCAAACGTTTGACCAGTTGGACTTCAAGGGCTTTGTGTCAGAACTGAAGAAACAGAAGATTAAACTCTCACTGGCTCAGCAAGACGAGTGGGAAGACTACTTCAACCAATATCGTCAAGCCTGCCAAGAACTCTCAGAGCAGATAAAGGCTACAGATAACGAGATAGACAGCAATGTGTTCGACCTGTATGGTTTGACACAAGAAGAACGAGGAATTGTAATGAGTAATAATTGATTATAATCTGATATGACATGGATATTCTAGTAATTATAATGGCATCTTTGGGTATAGGCTACCTGACTATTGGAACAGGATCCATTGCTAAAGATGCTTTGTCAAAGATGAGCGATGAAGCAGGAAGAGATAATGTTGACACCTCAAAACTGAAGTCTTTCCTAGTAACAATTGCATTGTATGTGATAGTTTATTTATGTCTAAATGTATGTGCGATGATTATTGCTGTGATAATTGGAAAGACGGACATGCTTGATTCTGAACGTTCAACAATCATATACACCAATCTCTTGTTGTCGCTACTAATCACATGGTTTATATTGAGCAAAAGGAAGTAACAAAATAAAGACAATCATATAATTATAGTATGGCTACTTATAAACAATATCAATGCAAACATTGCGGTTATACCGTAGAGGCTAATCCAAAAGGACATGACTTAACAATGGCAGGTGAAGTGTACACATACCTGTGCAAGGAGTGTCGCGAGATTGTTGACGTTCTGACATTTCCTCTTGGTGAGAAAGCTGAAAAGATAAAATGTCCTGAATGTGGCTCAGAAAAGCTTGAATTATGGAATCCAATAAAAGGAAAATGCCCCAAATGTGGAGGTAAGCTTGAAGAGACCGGTATGGTGATGATGGTTGACTGACGAAAATACCTCGATGCTATGGAATTGTTATATACTTGCAGCGCTTATGAAATTGTGATGATTGTTCATCAACTCCATCAGTGGGGATATGAACAACTGAGGTTATTTTCTGGTATGTCACCCAACGGATGCAGTTGGCGATGGGCGGTATATCCAAAAGTTTTGATGAAGGACAGCAATTTATTTGAGCGTCATAGTGATTGTATCCCATTCGATTGCCCTTATGGATCGACAGGTGTTGCGTTTCCTAAAGAAGGAGAAGGAATGAAAACAGCTAATGACTTCATGAGAGAATACGAGAGTTTTGTCAATTTGGCTGAAGGTGAGGACAAGGAATATGTGGAATGGTTCAAAGTTATCGTAGAACATGCAAAAAACGAAGATTTCCCTATAGCTTATGAGGAGTTCTTTAATGCAAAACAATGGAAATTCATGAAAGGCGAGGCTTTACAGTATCCTCCCTTTACACCTAGGACAATTGACCGACTGACAGACACCCAAATGATAGACTTGGCAAAATGTGTATTCGACAAGGAATCAGTTAAGGAACTCAATGAATTCATTTATTGCGATGGTCCAAAATCAACCATTCCAGAAGTAGCGGAGGTTATTCGTAAGGCTTTAAGAGAGCAGAAAAGTCTTTTTTGCCACTATGATTCATACGATAAGTTTACAGACTTATTTGCTCTGGATGATGTTGACCCTAATAAAATGAGATGGTAGTACGAACAGCGTACCTGTGTCCGGTTACATAATAGATGACCTTATAATAGTCATTAGATTGCTTGCCGTAAGCGAAAGACCTTGGATGTAAGTCCATAGGTTGTTCAATGATACTGCATTCATATGTGTATTGAATTTGTTTCTGTCTGCAAATATGTGCCCCAAAGACACAGGGAGACCTAGTAGACACAGGGGAACAAATCCCGCTTCAGTCAATTTCATTGTGAGCTGTATTTTTTGCAAATATACAGCTTTTTTGTTACCTTTGCAACAAATTTGAATATCTACTGACAATGAACGAACTAATAACCACGGTTAACGATATTATATGGAGCTATGTGCTGATGGTGGCACTGGTGGGATGTGGTCTTTGGTTTACATGGCGCACACGCTTTGCACAATTCCGGATGGTGGGCGAGATGATACGACTGCTAACGGAATCTACGATGAGTACTGTAAAGGACCATGCAAGAGGCGAGAAGGAGCGCCGTGTGTCTTCGTTCCAGGCCTTTGCCGTCAGCGTAGCGACCCGCGTGGGTACTGGCAATCTAGCTGGTGTTGCTGTGGCTATTGCTATCGGAGGTCCTGGCGCCGTGTTTTGGATGTGGGTCATTGCGCTGATTGGATCGGCTACAGCTTTCGTAGAGTCAACGCTGGCCCAGCTCTATAAACAGAAGTACAAGGACTTTTTCATTGGCGGTCCTGCCTATTATATCCAGAAAGGCCTGAAGCAGCGATGGATGGCCATACTATTTGCCATTCTTATTACCCTTCAGTTCGGACTTTC
>JAEEOD010000054.1 GCA_016284115.1 Bacteroidaceae bacterium | reverse complement strand
AATAACAATTAAATATATTATAAAATGGCACATCCTAAGAGAAGACAGTCTAAGACTAGAACTGCTAAGAGAAGAACTCATGATGTAGCAGTTGCTCCTACATTGGCAATTTGCCCAAACTGTGGTGAGTGGCATGTATATCATACTGTATGTCCAGCATGTGGATATTACCGTGGTAAGTTAGCAGTTGAAAAAGAGGCTGCCGTTTAATCGGTAGTTCTATTATGAATAAGAGAGGTATAGCAGAAAAGGTTTGCCCAATCGAGCAGGCCTTTTCGCTAAACGTCTTTAATTCTGTGTGTAGAGCTAATAACTATGGATAAAATTAATGCTGTTATAACAGGACTTGCTGGTTATGTTCCAGATTATATCTTAACCAACGAAGAGTTGTCTAAGATGGTTGATACCAATGACGAATGGATTATGTCTCATGTGGGTATCAAGGAGCGCCATATTCTCAAAGAAGAAGGTCTGGGAAGTGGTTATTTGGCACGTAAAGCTTGTAGAAAGCTGATTAGAGAAACAGGCACGAATCCTGATGAAATAGATTTATTGGTGGTTGCTACAACAACCCCTGATTATCATTTCCCTTCTACAGCTTCTATCCTGTGCGAGAAATTAGGTCTGAAAAATGCTTTTGCTTTTGATATGGAAGCGGCTTGTAGCGGTTTCTTGTATGCATTGGAAATAGGAGCTCTTTTTATTCGTACTGGTCGTTATAAGAAAGTGTTGATAGTGGCAGCTGAAAAGTTATCATGTATGGTTAACTATAATGACCGTAACACATGTCCTCTTTTTGGAGATGGAGCAGCTGCTTGTTTTTTGGAACCTACATCGGAGGAGATAGGTATTATTGATTCTTATTTACGTACTGATGGACTGGGGTTGCCTTCTTTGCATATGAAAGCAGGTGGTTCTGTTTGTCCGCCATCGTATTTTACGATAGACAACCAGATGCATTATATCTACCAAGATGGTCGTCCTGTTTTTAAGCATGCAGTAACCGACATGACATTAGCATGTAACAAAGTAATTGAAAACAATGGATTGGCCAAAGAGGATATTAAGTGGATTGTTCCACATCAGGCTAATTTACGAATCATCGAATCTGTAGCCCATATGTTACAGATACCCAAGGAAAAAGTTCTGGTCAACATAGAAAATTATGGAAATACCAGTGCGGTGTCAGTTCCTTTGTGTCTGAAAGATTATGAAAGCATCCTTAAAAAAGGTGACAAGATTATTCTTACTACATTTGGTGCAGGGTATTCTTGGGGCGCGATTTACTTGATTTGGGGCTATGATGGGAAATCACATTTTGATAAGATCAGTAAAGCTCAGATTAAGAAATAATTTTGCAAATATAGAGAAAGGCGCATCATATTCATACATACGATGCGCTTTTTTGTCCCAATATTTTTACGTTTTATGCATAAAGCCGGTTTTGTTAATATCGTGGGTAACCCTAATGTTGGTAAGTCTACATTGATGAATGCTTTGTTGGGTGAAAGAATTTCTATCGCTACATTCAAGGCGCAAACTACTCGTCATCGTATTATGGGCATTTACAATACGGATGATATGCAGATAGTATTTTCAGATACCCCGGGAGTACTCAAACCTGCCTACAAGTTACAGGAATCCATGATGGATTTCTCTAATTCTGCACTTACAGATGCTGATGTCCTCCTATATGTGACTGATGTGGTAGAAAAATCAGCAAAGAATGATGGCTTTATTGATAAAGTAAGCAAGCTTGATGTTCCAGTTATTGTCTTGATCAATAAGATTGATTTAACGGATCAGCAGAAGTTAGAAACTTTAGTTGAAGCCTGGCATTCTTTGTTGCCAAATGCGGAGATTATTCCCATCTCGGCTTCTAATAAGTTTAATGTAGATGTGGTTTTGCGCAGAGTAAAGGACTTAATACCCGACTCACCACCTTATTTTGATAAAGATCAGTGGACCGACAAACCTGCACGTTTCTTTGTATCTGAGATATTGCGTGAGAAGATTTTGCTTTATTATGATAAGGAAATTCCTTATTCTGTAGAGGTCGTTGTTGAACAATTCAAGGAGACTGAAAAGAAGATAAGCATAAATGCTGTTATTTATGTAGAGCGTGAGTCTCAGAAAGGAATTATCATTGGCCATCAAGGCAAGGCGCTAAAGAAAGTATCGACCGAAGCTCGTAAAAGCCTAGAGAAATTCTTTGGTAAGACCATTTTCTTGGAAACTTTTGTTAAAGTAGATAAAGACTGGCGTAATTCCGATAAAGAATTGCGAAACTTTGGATATGACCAAAGGGATTAATTTGTTAACTAAGCTAGTATAGCTTTATAAAGATAGAATTATGGGGAATATTGTTGCTATTGTAGGACGACCAAACGTTGGAAAGTCCACTATCTTTAATCGCCTGACGCAAACACGTCGAGCTATAGTCGCAGAGCAGGCTGGTACTACCCGTGACCGTCAATATGGTAAGTCGGAATGGGGGGGGCGTGAGTTTTCTGTTATTGATACTGGTGGATGGGTTGTCAATTCAGAGGATATCTTTGAGGAAGAAATCCATAAGCAAGTTTTGCTAGCTGTTGATGAAGCCGATGTTATTTTATTTGTAGTCGATGTGGCATATGGCTTGAATGATCTGGACCGAGAAGTGGGCGTTATTCTTCGCAGAACCAAGAAACCCGTTATCCTTGTTGCGAATAAGGCAGACAACAACGAGCTAGCTTATGGCGCTTCTGAATTTTACAGCTTAGGATTAGGTGATCCTTTCTGTATCTCTGCGCTCACAGGAAGTGGTACAGGTGATTTGCTTGATGCAGTAGTTTCCCATTTCAATAAAGACGACGAAGTATTGGAAGATAATTTGCCACGTATAGCTGTTGTAGGTCGTCCTAATGCAGGCAAATCATCCATCATCAACGCTCTCATAGGTGAAGACCGCAACATTGTGACAGATATAGCTGGCACTACTCGTGATTCTATTTATACCCGATATAATAAATTCGGTTTCGATTTTTATCTTGTAGATACTGCCGGTATCCGCAAAAGAACGAAAGTGTCAGAAGATTTGGAGTATTATTCTGTAGTACGTTCCATCCGTGCAATTGAAAATTCTGACGTTTGTATTCTTATGTTGGATGCTACACGTGGTGTTGAGAGTCAAGACCTGAATATTTTTTCATTGATACAGAGGAACTTTAAAGGTCTGGTAGTGGTAGTAAATAAATGGGATTTAGTTGAAGATAAAAGCGATAAGGTTATCAAGACTTTTACAGAAGCTATTTATAGCCGCTTCGCTCCGTTTGTTGATTTCTCCATTATTTTTGCTTCTGCATTAACCAAGCAACGTATCTTAAAAGTACTTGAAGAGGCACGGCAGGTATATAAAAATAGAACGACTCGTGTTTCAACGGCAAAATTAAATGAAGAAATGCTTCCTTTGATTGAGGCATATCCTCCTCCAATGACTAAAGGCAAGATGTTAAAGATTAAATACATTACCCAATTGCCGAATATGGCAGTGCCTTCTTTCGTGTTCTTTGCCAACCTGCCTCAGTACATTAAGGAGCCATACAAGCGATTCCTCGAGAACAAATTGAGGGAGAGATGGAATTTTAAAGGCACACCTATTAATATATTTATAAGACAGAAATGATTGAGCTGAGAGACATATATAAATCCTTCGATGGACTGGATGTATTAAAGGATATCAGTGCTGTTTTTGAGAACGGAAAGACTAACCTAGTGATAGGTCAAAGTGGCTCTGGAAAAACGGTTTTGATGAAGTGTATCGTAGGATTACTCACTCCTGATCGTGGACAATTGCTTTATGATGGTCGCGATTTCCTTAGTATGGGAAAACGCGAGAAGAAGTTGCTTCGACGTGAGATGGGTATGATATTCCAAAGCGCAGCTTTGTTTGATTCTATGACTGTTTTAGAGAATGTGATGTTTCCTCTCAATATGTTCAGCAATGACACGTTACGTGAACGTACTCGTCGTGCTCGTTTCTGCTTAGAACGTGTTAATCTTATGAGTGATGCACATGACAAGTATCCTGGTGAGATTAGCGGAGGTATGCAGAAACGTGTAGCTATTGCGCGTGCAATAGCCTTGAATCCACAGTATCTATTTTGTGATGAGCCCAATTCTGGTCTAGATCCCAAAACATCCCTTGTTATAGATGAACTGATTCAAAGTATCACACATGAATATAATATGACTACTATCATCAATACACATGATATGAATTCAGTCATGGGTATTGGTGAAAGTATCATATTCATCCACAAGGGTAATCTGGAATGGCGTGGCACTAGTCATGAAGTCATTTCCTCTACCAATCAAAAACTCAACGAATTTGTTTTTGCTTCTGACCTCTTTAAGAAAGTCAAAGCGGTTGAGGAACTTGACCAGATTCTAGATCAGGCCTACACCAAATAGGGGCAATGGAGTTTTTAGATTAGCTCCATCACAACTGACATCACCTTTTGACCAATGGCCTCGGCCTTCTCAGGCGATGACGCCTCGCTATAAACACGAATAATAGGTTCGGTGTTACTGCTGCGTAGATGCACCCAAGCGTCAGCAAAGTCGATTTTCACACCATCTATGTCGTTGATTTCTTCCTTCTGATATAGTTCCTTAACCTTCGCCAGGATAGCTGGTACATTGGTATCAGGCTTCAAATCAATGCGATTCTTAGCCATGAAATATGAAGGATAAGTAGCGCGCAATTCACTAAGTTTTTTGCCCTCATGTGCGATATGACTGAGAAGTAATGCGATGCCTACTAAAGCATCACGGCCATAATGGATAGCAGGGTAAATTACTCCACCATTGCCTTCTCCACCGATAACAGCACCAACTTCTTTCATCTTTGTTGTTACGTTCACTTCACCCACAGCAGAAGCATAATACTCCATGCCATATTTACGAGTTACGTCTCGCAATGCTCGGGTGGAACTCAGATTGGATACTGTATTGCCAGGTGTGTGTTTAAGGATATAATCTGCTACAGTGACTAATGTATATTCCTCACCATACATTTTGCCATCTTCGCATATCATAGCCAAACGGTCAACATCAGGATCTACCACAAAGGCTACATCATGCTGCCCTTTTTTCATCAGTTTCATAATGTCACCTAAGTTCTTTTCCAATGGTTCTGGGTTGTGTTGGAAATTGCCTGTTGGTTCAGTATAAAGTCCAGTGATAATATCCACGCCTAGCTGCTTAAGTAGTTCAGGAAGAATAACGCCACCGACAGAATTCACTGTATCAATAGCGACACGGAAATGTGCTTTACGAATAGCTTCAACATCTACTAAAGGTAATGCCAAAACTGCATCAATATGTTTTTGATTATATGATAAATCTACTCGGCAAGTACCCAGTTTCTCTACTTCGGCATAGTCAAAATCCTCTGCTTCAGCAATGCGTAATACTTCGTTTCCTTCTTCTTTATTCAAGAATTCACCTTTTTCGTTGAGCAGTTTTAAAGCATTCCATTGTTTAGGATTATGAGAAGCAGTAAGGATGATACCTCCACTGGCTCCTTCCATAGTTACCGCCAGTTCTGTCGTTGGGGTAGTGGCGAGATCAATGTCTACGACGTCCCAACCCATGCCCATTAATGTACCTACTACTATATTGCGAACCATTGGGCCTGAAAGACGAGCGTCACGACCCACCACAATCTTGTTGTTCTTTATAGTGCAAGTTCTCCTTATTAAAGTAGCATATGCAGAGGTGAATTTAACAATGTCTAATGGTGTTAAACCTTTATTCGTAGCACCTCCAATAGTGCCGCGAATGCCAGAAATAGATTTAATTAAGGTCATTGTTATCTATATAATTGAAATTTATGGATATCATAGTAATAGGCTTTAACTGCGCTCATGGCTGTTTCATGTCCCATCTTTGATGGAACAATAAGTTTCACGCTTGCTCCATCACGTATATAGTTAAATGGTACAAGCCAACCTTGTGGTACAGTCTGACTACTATATACATTATACATCATGCCAGAGCTAAAAAGCCCAGAAACGCCATTGTTAGATTTCTGATAGCGGAAAATATCCACCATTCCAATATTACCAACATCTAAGTTGTTTATTACTAAAGTAGCTGCACTGTCTTTCTCCAACCTGTATTCGGCATAACGTACCAATACCATATCGTTATTGCGTATGGTGTCACCTATGTTGTCAGATCCTTTATCAACGATCTGCATATAAACTCCACTGGTAGTTTGAACATATTCATTTCTGCTTACATCAGTTACACAGCCAGCATCTTGAAATTCTTTTTGTGTAATAACCTTGATATCGTTGTCTTTAATGAAATTTTTGATAGCATCCTTTTCTTTATTCAGCAAATCAGCATATGTAACATTGTTGGAGCATGAATTAAAAGTAATACATGCTAAGACAAAGCTTAAAAAACAAATAACAAGTCTCTTCATTATTTTTTATCCAATTATTTCTATGCAAAAATAGGTCATTTCATCTTAATGGACGAAAAACGTGCCCAAAAGCAGATAACTTTTAACCTTATTTAGTTACTTGGGGTGTTGATTATAACATTCCTCGAGCAAATCTTTGTATTTCCTAAGCACTTCTTTAAACTTAACTGAGGCCATTTCTGCATTTGAATTGAGAAGCTCTCCGCCAGATGCATTTTTGTGTCCCCCTCCATTGAATTCTTCTGCCACAACATTACATGGGAACTCACCAATGGAGCGCAGTGATATTTTAACCATATTCTTTTCTGTATCTTCCCTTATGAAGCAGGTAAATATTACATCTTTGATTTGTAAAGGCATATTTACAAATCCTTCACTGTCACCTTTAGCATATTGATACTTTTGCTGTTGCTCTTTTGTCAAGGTCAATATAGCTGTGTGATAATCGGGTAATACTTCCATCCCTGAAAGGACCTGCCCCTGCAACAGTAGTCGACTGGCGGAGAAATTGTAATTTACCTTTCGATATACTAAATCTTTATCAACATGCTTGCGGAGCAACATACTTACAATAAAGAAAAGTTCAGGGTCATTAGAGTTGTATGTAAAGCCGCCAGTATCTGTCATCATGCCTGTGTAAATGCAGGTTGATACAGTAGTATTCATTTTATAAAAATACCCTAAATCACATAGAAAACGATAAAGCAACTCGCAAGTAGATGACTGATTAGGATAAGAAATAGTAATGTCAGCAAATAGCTCTGGATCTAAATGGTGATCAATTAAAATTTTTTTAGCCTTTGACTCTCTTACTTTATCTGCCATGTCGTCCACACGATCCAGTCTGTTGAAATCCAGACAACAAATCACATCTGCATCTGCTATTTTGTTATTAGCTACATTTTTGGAATGATTGTAGATCATAATGTTTTCTGCCCCCGGTAGCCACTTTAAGAAATCAGGGAACTGGTTAGGCATAATGACGCAAACGCTTTTCCGCAAATATTTCAAGTAGTGATATAAGGCCAAAGAAGAACCTATAGCATCTCCATCTGGATTAGTGTGGGCTATGATAACAAACTTCTGATATGTAAGTTGCCATTCTATATACTTTGCTACAAGTCTTGGGTCTATTATTTTAGTAAGCATAACGCGCTCAAATTGAATTCGTGACAAAAATAGTGAAAAAGATTGGTATTCGCAAACTATAGCCTACATATGGCATTTATTAGATGACACCCCACCAACAACCATGTTGCAATTAAGGTGCTGATGGCTCTTGAAGCTGTGCGTAAGTTCAAGTATCGAATAAAAAGGTATATACAACAGTAAAAAAGGATTATCTCAAGTGCGTTTGTCCATAGGTCCTCTATAGAAGCCATTGGCAAATGTGACAACCATTGCAATGATTTGTTTAATGCATTTATTATGCAACTCATCCCATCTGCTATCCATTGTTGCAACCCTGATAATGGAGTAAAAAACAACATTATGACAGCTCCATACATAATTACCGTAATTATGGGAAGTACAAGTAAGTTGCTCAGTAAAAAATGAGTAGAGAAACGGTGAAAATACAGAATCACTAATGGCGCTGTACCTATTTGTGCTGCTATAGATACAGTCATAATATCTTTTATCTTTTTTATTACTCCATAACGCGGATTTGGCAGCATATCAGAAATGCGAGGCTGAAGAATGAGAATAGAAGCAACAGCTGTAAAAGACAATTGAAAACTAACGTCAAACAACCATAATGGGTTATATAATAGCATGCCAAAAGCCGTCAGAGTTAAAATATGTAGGGTTGCAGGACGTTCCTCTTTCAATGAGGCGATGGCATGTATACTGAACATGATAGTTGAGCGAACCACTGAGGTTGACAACCCTGTAAATATAGCAAAAGCCCATAGGGTGATAATAATAACACAAATGGATATAAGTTTGGCATAAGGCGCTTGTTTCCATAAAGGTATGAGGAAGAGCAGCATGAAACCATAAATCAGTCCGATGTGCAAGCCTGACAAAGCTAATACATGACTTACTCCAGCTACAGAATAGACCTCGCGTATTTCATCACTCAAGTCTTCCTTCATGCCTGTAGTCAAAGCAGACAAAATAGCGAATGTATCTCCTTCAAATCCGAGGCTTTTATATTTTTCGGTAACGATTGAACGAAAATCCTGCAATTGTTGTATCCAGCTGACATGACTATTGTGTCCTTTTATTTGCCAGTCTTTTGCTGCGATATATGCAGTGCCTGATATACCTTTTCGCTTAAGATAGTTTACATAGTCAAAATCTCCTGTGTTTTCATTGCTGGGGGCTTGTAGTTTTGTTTTTAGTAAGATTGTATCACCTCGGATTATACATGCCGATGCTTCGTCCTTTGCTATGTAAAGAAGAAAACGATGCGATTTTTCGTCAGGTCCATAAACATCAGAAGGCAACAGATAAGTGCGAGGCTTTTCTTGGGGTTGTCCCTTAACAACTGCTATATAATTATCTGGCTCATCAGAGAAGGAGTAGTTCGTATTCTCTAATTGCCAGGATGTAAGCAAATACCCGCAACAGATGAGAAAGATGTTTAGGGCAACCCCAAATAGCCAATTCTGTCGTTTGTTTAGGAACAGTACACCTACTAATATTACCCATGACAAAAAGATGAATGCCCATATCCATTCAAGATGAGATATGGGCAAGTACCATCCCATTACAATGCCAGCAACTAAAGGTACCAGAAGTCTGATAGATGGGTGCCTTTGGATAGCTGCTGACAACATAACTCCTAAAGATTCTTCAGTGCTTCAATAGCAGCTATTGGATCGGCTGCAGAAAAAACTGCATTCCCAGCTACCAACACATCAGCTCCTGCTTCTATAAGTCTGGCTCCCGTGTTGATGTTTACACCTCCGTCAATCTCTATTAGAGCACGTGAGCCTGATTCATTAATCAAGTCGCGCAATTCACGGGTTTTCCTAACTGTATTTTCAATAAACTTCTGTCCACCGAAACCAGGGTTGACTCCCATTAGCAATACCATATATACGTCATTGATGATATCTTTCAATAAAGACACCGGTGTTGATGGGTTCAAGGTAACAGCTGGTTCCATGCCAGCATCACGAATCTGTTGGATGACACGATGCAGATGAGGGCAAGTCTCATAATGCACGTTCATGATATATGCACCT
Organism: Bacteroidaceae bacterium; assembly: GCA_016284115.1. Next base: position 14,398 of record JAEEOD010000054.1, on the reverse strand, counting down.
AACGCCTTTACCTCTGGAATGAATTTCTCTGGTTGAACAATCATCAAGTGAACATCGAGTGGTTTGTTTGACAACTTAACTACATGTTTTAGCACAGGAAAGCCAAATGAGATGTTCGGCACAAAAACACCATCCATGATGTCACAATGAATCCAGTCGGCTTCACTTTGGTTCAGCATGTCTATATCATCGGCCAAATGAGCAAAATCGGCAGATAGAATAGAAGGGGAGATGATAGGTTTCATAAGCTTTTTATTTAAAAGAATATTCGTTTGTTATCTTGAATCCACGAAGCAGCTCTTCAGTCTGCAAGCGTTTTTTGCCTGGTAACTGTAAAGACTTAACACTGATGAATCCGTCTGCTACAGCTACATGCAAGTATGTTTTCCCATCTGTCAAGATGCTCCCGGGTTTGTTAGAGTGGGGCTTGTCTATCTTTTCTGTTTGGAATATTTTGACAGGCAGAGGCTCTTCTGAACCTGGTTGATGCAATTCTGTCCAGGCTGCAGGGTAGGGCGATAAGCCTCTCACATGGTTATAAATATTTATTACGGTATTATTCCAGGCAATGCGACAAGTGTCTTTAAAGATTTTTGTCGCAGGACGTAACTCACCTACTACCGCCATCTTTTCTTGAGGGATAGATTTCACAGTACCGTTGATGATAGCGTCCACAGTTTCTGTCACCAACTTGCCTCCCAGTACCATCAGTTTGTCATGAACAATACCCACATCATCAGTATCTGCAATTGGGATTTTTACTTGTTGAATCACTTCGCCTGTATCAATCTCATGCTTTAGGAAGAAAGTGGTGATACCAGTTTCTGTATCTCCATTCATTACTGCCCAGTTGATTGGAGCTGCCCCACGATATTGAGGCAATAGAGAAGCGTGAAGGTTAAAGGTTCCATACTTAGGCATATTCCAAACCACCTCTGGCAACATTCTGAATGCTACTACTATTTGCAAGTCTGCTTGCCAAGCTCTAAGGGCTTCGATAAATGCCTCGTCCTTCAGTTTCTCAGGCTGCAACAAAGGCAAGTTATGTCCCAAAGCGTATTGCTTTACTGGTGAGAACTGAATTTTATGTCCTCTTCCAGCGGGCTTGTCGGGCATCGTGATTACTCCCACTACATTGTATCCGCGTTCCACCAGACAGCGCAGCGATTCTACTGCAAAGTCTGGTGTACCCATATATACGATCCTTAAATCCTTTTTGTCCATTGTTATTCTGCTGTTAAGTTCAACAACATGCCTCGGTAAGAATTAAAAATCTTCGATTTTGACACAAAGCCTATGTACTTTCCTTCTTCATCTACCACTGGCAAATTCCACGCATTGGTCTCATCAAACTTCTGCATTACCTGTTCCATGTTGTCATTATAAAGCAGTCTGCCAGGAGGTGAGATCATAAGTCTTTCAACGGTAAATCTATGGTACAGTTCTTGCCTGAACATGATGTTGCGGATGTTGTCCAGCAAGACGATGCCCAATAGTTTCCCTTCAGCATCAACCACTGGGAAAATATTGCGCTTCGAGGAAGAGATGATGCCTATCATCTCGCCCATATCCATTTCTGGACGTACAGTCTTGAAGTCTTTCTCTACTACGTTTTCAGTCTTCATCAGTGTCAGTATCGCCTTGTCTTTGTGATGAGTAAGCAGCTCTCCTTTCTTGGCCAGTCGCATAGAGTAGATACTGTGAGGCTCGAATACAATGATCGTTAGATATGCACTTACCGATACTATCAGCAATGGCAGGAACAAATCGTACCCACCTGTCAATTCGGCGATGAGGAATACGCCAGTAAGTGGGGCATGCATGACACCACTCATGATGCCGGCCATTCCCATCAAGGCAAAGTTCTTCTCTGGTAAATAGCCGGTGAATTCAAGAGAATTACTGTAGTGAGCAAATACAAATCCGGCAATACACCCCAAAAACAACGATGGTGCGAATACACCACCACATCCTCCTCCTCCATTGGTCGCGCTTGAAGCAAAAACTTTAGTCAACAGAATTAAGAGGAGGAAAACTATCAGCCAGTTGTTGTGACCATAGAACATTGAATTGTTCATTACTGCGTCCCAATCTTGGTTGCTGGCACCATTCAACAGCAAGGTGATGGTATCATAACCTTCTCCATAGAGAGGAGGGAATAAGAAAATCAAAACACTCAGGATAAAACCGCCCAATAGCAACTTATGCCAATTATTCTTCAGTTTGGCGAACAAGTTCTCTGTTGCATTCATCGCTCTAGTAAAGTAGAGAGATACCAATCCGCAGAAGATACCTAAAAGTATGACATAAGGGATGCGGCTCAATTGAAATGCCTCATCCATGTGAAACTCAAACATGGCGTTCTGGCCAGAAGTCAGATAGGCTACGGTGGCAGCTGTTACTGATGCCATTAGCAAGGGTAACAGCGAACTCATTGTCAGATCAATCATAATGACCTCTATGGTGAAAACCAAACCAGCGATAGGGGCTTTAAAGATACCGGCTACCGCTCCAGCTGCGCCACAGCCCACCAACAGCATCAATGTGCTTTGTGACATCTTGAAAGTACTGCCCAGTTGTGACCCAATCGCTGAGCCTGTCAGTACGATAGGCGCCTCGGCTCCTACAGATCCACCAAATCCGATGGTAATAGAGCTAGCTATTAAGCTAGACCAGGTATTGTGCCTTTTGATATGTCCTTCTCTTCGTGAAATCGCATAGAGTATCTTGGTCACACCATGACTAATATCGTCCCTAACTATCTTTCGGATGAATAGTCCTGTAAAGAAGATGCCGATAACAGGGTAAACCAGGTAAAGGAAGTTGGCTTCTGAACTGATGAAACTGCCAGTAAGGAGGGATTGTATCCAAGCAATAAGCATTTTCAATACGATGGCCGCCAAAGCACAACACAAGCCAACGATAAAACTTAATACCAGCACAAACTGCCTTTCTTTAATGTGCTGTTCGCGCCATAGTATGAATTGCTCTAAACGGGTTTTTCTTGTAACAGGTTTTTCCATAGTCACATTCTGATAATTTTAATTTCCCCCTTTGCACCCAGTTTAACTATGCTTGATGGCTTAGCTTCCACCTTTTCATCTCTCCTGTTCTCCACGATGTAATCAACTGCTTGCTTGATTTCGTCGCTAATCTCACTGAAATTAGCTGGCGATGGGGTACCGCTGATGTTGGCTGATGTTGATACGATAGCTTTGCGGAATCTTAGACACAGCTGCTTGGAAAATGGCTCATTCGTAATGCGTATGCCCACACTTCCATCTTCAGCCAGCAGGTTGGGCGCTAGGTTACGAGCTCCGTCATAGATGACAGTCATTGGCTTATCAGCCATCTCAATTAAATCCCAAGCTACATCACACATTTCTTTCACATAATAATTCAACTTGGCAGCAGTGTCAATCAATACCAGCATCGCTTTGCTGTCGGCCCTGCGCTTGATCTCGAACACACGCTTTACAGCCTCTTCGTTGGTGGCGTCACATCCTATACCCCAGATAGTATCTGTTGGGTAGAGTATCACTCCTCCTTTCTCCATCACCTCGCATGCCTTCTTTATATCATCGTTTATGTTCATTGTATTCAATTATATTAATGGTCAAACATAATTCTTTCGCATTTCTTGACCTTTTTCATTTGCAAAATTAGTATTTTTGCAGCGATAATAAAATAATTCATGAAAAATCCGAGTGATAATATCAAATACCGTCATACTTTACCCATTCAACTGCGGTTTGGTGATTTTGACAGGTTTGGCCATGTCAACAATGTGGTTTATTTCCAGTTCTATGATCTTGGAAAAAGTGACTATTTTGCAACCGTCTGTCCTAATGTAGATTGGTCTGCTATCGGCATTGTAGCAGTACATGTTACTGCTGACTTCCTTTCACAGATTCGTGGTACTGATGATGTAGCTGTCCAGACTGCTGTCACTGCTATTGGTACTAAGAGTTTTACCTTAGCACAACGTGTGATTGACCTGCGAACCAATGAGGTGAAGTGTGTCGGAACATCTGTTATGGTTACTTATGACCTCAAGGCGCTTGAGTCTATTCCATTGCGTGAAGAATGGATAGAAGCCATCTGCGCATACGAGATGAGCGATGTCAGAAAAGAGAAAAAATACCATCCATAAGCCTCCAATTAACAAAAATTACACTTCCGCTTAATTTTTTACTTTTTTTATAGCAAAAATTGCAGATAATTCCCTATCTTTACCGCTTGTTGGAAAATATGTTTTGTCCTAATCCTTTCCAACGCTTTGGCTTATGATAAAAAATAAAAAAAACATATATAATGACTTACAAATGGAATTATCTGCCCATTTCAAACGATCAGACAGAGGCGAGCCATCAGCTGGCTCAGGACCTGGGCATCAGCCCGATCCTGGGTAGACTGTTGGTAGAACGAGGCATTACAGATGTTTCGTCTGCCAAGAAGTTCTTCCGACCTCAGCTGCCCGACCTGATTGATCCTTTCTTGATGAAGGATATGGATGTGGCAGTAGATCGCTTGAACAAAGCGCTGGGTAAGAAAGAACGCATCTTAGTATATGGGGACTATGATGTGGACGGCACTACGGCTGTGTCGTTAGTTTACAAGTTTATACAGGAATTCTACTCCAACATCGACTACTATATCCCAGATCGTTATGATGAGGGATATGGTGTATCTTTCAAAGGAGTGGACTATGCTGTGGAGACTGGTGTCAAGCTGGTCATCGTGTTGGATTGCGGCATCAAGGCTGTAGAAGAAATAGCCTATGCTAAAGAGAAGGGGGTTGATTTCATCATCTGCGACCACCATGTGCCTGATGATGAATTACCGCCAGCTGTGGCTATCTTGAATGCCAAACGTCTTGACAATACTTATCCTTACGAACATTTAAGTGGATGTGGCGTGGGCTTTAAGTTCATGCAGGCATTTGCTATCAGCAATGGTATAGAGTTTCATCGACTGATACCACTGCTCGACTTGTGTGCGGTTAGCATCGCTTCCGACATCGTGCCGATTATGGGTGAGAACCGTATCCTGGCTTATCATGGGCTGAAGCAGATTAACAGCAATCCGAGCATTGGTCTGAAGGCTATTATTGACATCTGTGGCTTAACGGACAAAGAGATCACTATGGGTGACATTGTCTTTAAGATTGGCCCACGTCTCAACGCCTCAGGACGCATGCAGAATGGCAAGGACTCTGTGGATTTACTTACGGAAAAAGACTTCAAGGCTGCTCTTAAGAAAGCCACTCAAATCAATGAATACAACGAGCAGCGCAAGGACTTGGACAAGCAGATGACTGAAGAGGCCAACAAGATTGTATCCGAGGCAGAAGGCTTAAATGACAAGCGTGCCATCGTGCTGTATAATCCCGACTGGCATAAGGGCGTGATTGGTATTGTAGCATCTCGATTGACAGAGGTGTTCTATCGTCCTGCTGTTGTGTTGACACGTACTAACAACCTTGCTACAGGTTCGGCTCGCTCCGTATCTGGCTTCGATGTTTATCAAGCTGTAGAGAATTGCCGTGATTTGTTGGAGAACTTTGGTGGTCATACCTATGCGGCAGGACTATCAATGAAGGTGGAGAACGTACCTGAGTTCACTCGCCGTTTCGAGGAATATGTTGACAAGCACATCATGGAAGAACAGACGGTGCCAGTTATCGACATTAATGCAGAGATTGATTTCAAAGATATTACCAGTAAGTTCTGTAACGACCTCAAGAAGTTCAATCCTTTTGGGCCGGATAACATGAAGCCTGTGTTCTGCACGCACAATGTGTTTGATTATGGCACCAGCAAGGTAGTGGGCAAGGATCAGGAGCATATCAAACTGGAGCTGGTGGACAACAAGTCTAATAAGGTGATGAATGGCATCGCTTTCGGACAAAGTTCTCGGGTGAGATTCATCAAGACCAAACGTTCGTTCGACATTTGCTACACCATTGAGGAGAATACCCATAAGAAGGGCGATGTGCAGTTGCAGATTGAAGACATTCAGCCCAACTAAACGACTGTGTAAGAGCTGATGACTGACTATCTCAGCATATTGCGCCAATACTGGGGTTACGACTCTTTTCGTGGCATTCAGCAAGATATCATAGAAAGCATCGGCTCAGGGAAAGATACCCTGGGCCTGATGCCTACTGGTGGCGGCAAATCTATCACTTTTCAAGTGCCCGCCTTGTCTATGGAGGGTATGTGTCTGGTCATTACTCCTCTCATCGCATTGATGAAAGATCAGGTTAGGCATCTCAAAGAACAAAACATACGTGCTTTGGCAATCTATTCGGGTATGACGCGTGGTGAAATCACACAGGTATTCGACAATGCCATCTTTGGAGATTACAAATTTATGTATGTCTCTCCCGAACGTTTGGAAACCGATTTGTTCCGTCAGCGTCTCAGACAGATGCACATCAGCATGATTGTGGTCGATGAGAGTCATTGCATCTCTCAATGGGGCTATGATTTCCGCCCGTCTTACCTGCATATAGCTGAAATAAGGGATATGATGCCCGAAGTGCCCGTTTTGGCATTGACGGCTACTGCTACTCCCGAAGTGGTGACTGACATCCAGCGGCAGCTGCATTTCCGTCAGGAGAATGTGTTCCGCATGAGTTTCGAGCGCACCAACTTGGCCTATGTAGTACGAGAGGCGGATGACAAACGAGGTGAACTATTGCATATTCTTCGCAGCGTGCCGGGCAGTGCCATCATTTATGTGCGCAACCGCAAGCGTACCAAAGAGGTAGCAGAAATGCTGCAACACGAGCTGATTTCTGCAACTTTCTATCATGCAGGCTTGGAACAGGTGACGCGAGATTTGCGTCAACAAGAGTGGCAGGGAGGCAAGTGCAGGGTGATAGTTGCCACCAATGCTTTCGGGATGGGCATTGACAAATCTGATGTACGTATCGTGATTCATTTAGATATCCCCGATTCCATCGAAGCTTATTTCCAAGAGGCAGGACGTGCAGGTCGTGATGGCAAGAAATCGTATGCAGTGTTGCTATATAATAATCTTGACTTGACGATTCTTCGTCGCCGTGTGGCAGAAAGCTTCCCTGAGAAAGACTATATCCGTGAGGTATACGAGAAACTGCAATTCTACTTCCAGATGGCTATGGGCGATGGGTTGGGCTGTGTGAAGGAGTTCAAGCTGGATGATTTCTGTGTGAAGTTCAAGTTGTTCCCCGTCCCAGCTGATAGTGCCCTTCGCATCCTGACACAAGCAGGCTACATCTCCTACATTGATGAGCAGCAGCGTTCTTCCCGTTTGATGTTCACCTTACGTCGTGATGAGCTCTACCGCTTGCAGCATCTCAGCAAAGAAGCCGACCGCCTTATTCAAACGAGCTTGCGTTGCTATACGGGTTTGTTCTCCGATTATGCCTATATTGATGAAGAACTGTTAGCGTTGCGCACTTATCTTACCCACGACCAAGTATATCAGATTTTCCGACATCTGTCGCAACAGCATATTGTCAGTTACATTCCAGCTAAGAGCACACCATATATTATTTACGCGCGCGAGCGTGTGGAAAAAGAACGCCTTATTATTCCTGCTTCTGCTTACGAAGAACGAAAGGAGCGGATGAAAGGCCGCATCGAAGCGATGATTAACTATGTGCAGAACAAGGTGACTTGTCGCAGCCGACTTCTCCTCAGTTATTTCGGCGAGGAGAATGACCATCGTTGTGGACAGTGTGATGTTTGTATTAATTAACTAAACATATAAGATTATGGGTTTTTTCAAATCAATATTCGGAGGCAAAGCAGAAGATTCTGCCGAGAAACAAGAAAAAAAAGCACAGAAAGAGTTTGAGATTTTGAAATATGATGGCATACGTGCCCGTCGTATGCATAGAATAGACTATGCCCGTAAGTGCTTTGAAGAGGCCATCAAGTTGCAGGATGATTTTGAGACTTACGCACAACTTGTACAGCTGTTGTTTGAGACAGGTGATTTCCAAGCTGCTTTGGAACCATTGGATCACATGGCAAAAGCTGAGCCCCATATTGCCGAAACATTCATTTCGCTGGCTACCGTGCATTTCATGTTGGAAAACTATCAGGAAATGGCCGATAATGCTCAACTGGCAATTGATAATGCACCTGATAATATACAGGCTTATTATTTAAAAGGCAAGGCTCTGCAAGGACTTGCACAAGATGATGAGGCCGTGAAGTTGTTTACTAAAGCCATAGATTTGCAAAGTGATTTTGCTGAAGCTTTGCTGCTTAGAGGACAAATCTACTTGAGCCATGCTAAGTTTGCAGAAGCTTTGGCAGATGCCGAAGCAGTGATTGTTTCGGGTAATGAGGTGGAAAGTGGCTTACTATTGCGTGGATCGGTGAAAGAAGTGGAGAATCAAGTTGAAGATGCTGAGGCCGATTATCGTCAGGTATTAGAACTTGCCCCCTTTAACCAGCAAGCATATATCTATATTGGCAAACTCTATTTGAAAGGAGAGCGATATGCAGATGCCATCAGTATCATGGACGATGCCATCGAGATGAGTCCTGTCTTTGCTGAGGCTTATGCTATCAGGTCTGAGGCGAAGAAGTTGTTGGGCGACAGTGAGGGGGCAGCTAAAGATGCTACCGCTGCCGCCAATCTTAAGGCAGCAAGTGAGGTCACTAACGAGGTGATTGACCCTGCTGCGAGCATTAAGGAGATAGATATTATGCATTTATAATGAAATTTTCTTCGCAAATTGTTTGCAATTAAAATAATTTGCTTACATTTGCATCCGAAAAGATAGAAATCGTAACAAATGAAAGCATTGTTTACTTTTGCATATTACTTCTATTACTTTTACTTTAGCAATAAAGTAGAGCGGGAGTTTGTATGTGTCAAGTGACAGTGATGCTTAAGAACCAAGAATGAAACAGTAAAACAGATATGAAGTCCCGCTCCACCCTGTGTGAGGCGGGATTTCTCATTTTCACAAGTTATGAAGAAAGTAGCAATACAAGGAGGATATGGCTCATTCCATGATATAGCGGCTCATCAGTTTTTCGAGAATGAGGAGATAGAGTTGATATGCTGTGCCACCTTTGAAGACGTGTTCAAGGCCATTCATGAAGACAGTCACGTGTTAGGCATGCTGGCGATTGAGAACACCATTGCCGGTAGTCTGTTGCACAATAACGAACTGCTGCGACAGAGTGGGGTACAGATTATTGGTGAGCACAAACTGCGCATCTCGCATAGTTTTGTGTGTCTGTCTGACGATAATTGGCAAGACATTCAGGAAGTTAACTCTCACCCCATTGCGCTGATGCAGTGTAGGGAGTTTTTGTCACATCATCCCCACATGAAGGTGGTCGAGACAGATGATACTGCCCTCAGCGCCGAGAACATTCAGAAGAACCAATTGCATGGTCATGCTGCCATCTGCTCGAAATATGCTGCTGAGATGTACGGTATGAAGGTACTGCAAGAGGGCATCGAGACCAATAAGCACAACTTTACCCGTTTCTTGGTAGTGGCCGATGCTTGGCAGGTAGATGCACTGAATCGCTCCAAGTCTTTCAACCCCAATAAGGCGAACTTGGTGTTTACCTTGCCACACAAGGAAGGCAGTTTGTCGCACGTGCTCTCCATCCTGTCGTTCTATCAGATTAATCTGACAAAGATACAGTCACTGCCCATCATCGGACGTGAGTGGGAATACCAATTTTATATCGATGTGGTGTATGACAACATGCTGCGCTATAAGCAGTCAATTGCCGCGATTACCCCATTGACCAAAGAACTCAAAATTTTAGGAGAATATGAAGAAGGAAGATCATGCATCTAAGATATGCCCAGCCGACCGACTGAGCAGCGTGAGCGAGTATTATTTCTCTCGCAAACTGAAAGAAGTGGCACAGATGAATGCCGAGGGCAAGGATGTCATCAGCTTAGGCATAGGGAGTCCCGACATGCCCCCATCGGAAGCCACCCTGCAACGACTTTGTGAGGCAGCCCAAGACCCCAATGGTCATGGCTATCAGCCTTACGTAGGTATACCTGAACTGCGTCAGGCGTTTGCTCGCTGGTATAAGCGTTGGTACAATGTCGAACTGGACCCCAATAAGGAAATCCAGCCACTCATCGGTTCTAAAGAAGGTATTCTCCATGTGACATTGGCTTTTGTGAACCCAGGCGAGCAAGTGCTGGTGCCCAATCCAGGTTACCCTACCTACACCTCACTGAGCAAGATATTAGGTGCCGAGGTTATTTACTACGACCTAAAAGAGGAGAACGGTTGGATGCCTGATTTCGAGGCATTAGAGCAGATGGATATGAGTCGGGTGAAGCTGATGTGGACCAACTATCCGCACATGCCGACAGGTACCAATGCCACTCTCGAACTTTATGAAAGACTGGTGAAACTGGCAAAGGATAAGGACATCGTGATTGTAAACGACAACCCCTATAGCTTTATTCTGAACGACCATCCGCAGAGTATCCTCAGTGTACCTGGTGCCAAAGATTGCTGCATTGAGTTCAACTCAATGAGTAAGAGCCACAACATGCCGGGTTGGCGTGTGGGTATGTTGGCATCTAATGCTGATTTCGTTCAGTGGATACTGAAGGTGAAGAGTAATATTGACAGTGGTATGTTTCGTGCTGTTCAGCTGGCGGCTGCTACTGCCCTTGACGCTGAAGCTGATTGGTATGAGGGCAACAATCGCAACTATCGTAATCGTCGTGCTCTGGCAGGTGCCATTATGCACGAATTGGGTTGCACCTACGACGACCAGCAGGTGGGCATGTTCCTTTGGGGCAAGATACCCGACAGCTATGCTGATGTGGAACAGCTCACAGAGAAGGTGCTCCATGAGGCAAGGGTGTTCATCACCCCAGGCTTCATCTTTGGCAGCAATGGTAGCCGTTACATTCGCATCTCCCTCTGCTGCAAGGACAACAAACTGGCTGAAGCATTAGAAAGAATTAAAAAACTAAACAAATAAAGATATGGAACTCGACTTATTACCCATTGAGTTGGCAGGCGTAAAGAAAGAGCGCCCCATCGTGATTGCAGGCCCATGTAGTGCCGAAACCGAAGAACAAGTAATGACAACCGCCCATGCGTTGGCAAACAACGGCATCAAGATATTCCGTGCAGGTATTTGGAAACCTCGTACCAAACCAGGTGGCTTCGAAGGAAATGGCGAGGAGGCACTGCCTTGGATGCAACGCGTGAAGCAAGAGACAGGCATGTATGTCACTACTGAAGTGGCAAATGCCGAGCATGTGGAACTGGCTTTGAAATATGGCATCGATATCCTTTGGATTGGTGCCCGCACAACTGCCAGTCCGTTTGCTATGCAAGAGATAGCCGATGCCCTGCAAGGTGTCGATATCCCCGTGCTGGTGAAAAACCCAGTCAACCCCGACATTGAGTTGTGGATTGGTGGTTTGGAACGTCTTAATCAAGCCGGCATCAAGCGACTGGCAGCCATTCATCGTGGCTTCAGCAGCGCCGACAAGAAAATTTACCGCAACATTCCTCAGTGGCATATTCCTATCGAATTGCGTCGTCGCATCCCTACCTTGCCTCTGTTCTGCGACCCCAGTCACATAGGAGGTAAGCGCGAGTTGGTGGCTCCTTTGTGCCAGCAGGCTATGGACTTAGGTATGGATGGACTTATCATCGAAAGTCATTGCACTCCTGATATGGCCTGGAGCGATGCTGCCCAGCAAGTTACCCCTGATATCCTCGACTATATCCTCAACCTGCTGGTCATCCGTAAGGAAATCTACACTACTGAGAGCCTAACGGAGTTGCGTAAGCAGATTGACGAATGTGACGACAACCTCATTCAAGAGTTGTCAAAGCGTATGCGTGTGGCTCGTGAGATTGGTATGTTCAAGAAAGAACACAACATGACCGTCCTACAGACGGTCCGTTATAGTGAAATCCTCGACAAGCGAGGTTCACAGGGTGCCCTCTGCGGTGTCAGCCCTATGTGCGTCCGCAAGATTTTCGAGGCGATTCACGAAGAGAGTGTACGCCAACAGTTAGAAATCCTAAATAGTAAACTATGAGAATATTAATACTTGGTGCCGGCAAGATGGGCACCTTTTTGACCGATGTGCTGAGTTTCCAGCACGAGACAGCAGTGTTTGATACCGACCCTCAGAAACTAAGGTTCGTATATCACACTTATCGTTTCACCACGCTTGACGAGATTCGCCAGTTTAATCCCGAACTGGTGATTAATGCTGTCACCCTGAAATATACTATCGATGCCTTCAATACGGTGCTGCCAGCCTTGTCGAAAGACTGCATTCTTAGCGACATTGCCTCTGTCAAGACAGGCTTGAAGGAGTATTACCAACAGTGTGGTTTCCGCTATGTATCCACACACCCGATGTTTGGTCCCACTTTCGCCTCATTGGGCAACCTGAGTCAGGAGAATGCCATCATCATCAAGGAAGGTGACCATTTGGGACGCATCTTCTTCAAGGACCTCTACCAGAGCCTGCACCTCAACATCTTTGAATACACCTTTGACGAGCACGACGAGACTGTGGCTTACTCGCTGAGTATTCCTTTCGTTTCTACCTTCGTTTTTGCTGCTGTCATGAAGCACCAGGATGCCCCTGGCACCACTTTCAAGAAGCACATGTCGATTGCCCAGGGCGTGCTGAACGAAGACGACTACCTCTTGCAGGAAATCCTCTTCAATCCGCTCACCATGCCTCAGGTAGAGAACATCCGTCGTGAGCTGAAAGAACTGTTGCAAATTCTGAATGACAAAGATGCTGACGGCTTCAAGTGCTACCTCACCAAGATTCGTGGAAATGTGCTGAAATAACCTTGTAGGCGATGAAAAGAGGAATATTGTTATTGCTCCTTTACTTAATGGCAGGGCTCTCTGCTTTTGGTCAGCAGACCTTGACAGCAGAAGAGGCCCGTCGCCTGTTTGATGAGAAATACCAGCTGGTGTTCGGTGACGAAGGCTGTACGCTGCATTATGCTGTCAATATCATAGGTATCTACAAGACCGAAGGCACCATCTGGTACAAGCAGAACAAGAGCAAGTTCATCGATGAGAAATACATCGCCTGGAACGACGGAACCACTTACACCCGTGTTGACCGCCATAAGAAGAAGGTTGATATCTTTTCCATCACCGACGAGGGGCGCGACAAGTATGCTTCCAAATTCACATTCGAGCCCGACAACTACACCTATACAGCGACTGAAGATAAGGGACACTATGTCATTACTTTGAAAGCCAAGAAAGGCGTGAAAGGCATTAAGGAAGGCAAGTGCTATATCAATAAGCAGACGGGCTATCCCGAAAGTCTCCGTATCAAGGTTTTCATCTTCTCCACCACCATCAAGATTTCCGATTTCAGATGTGGCAACATCCCTGATGATACCTTTATCTTCCCTGAGCAACTTTATGCAGACTATACTTTCACTGAACATAGGGGAAATGAAACCGGGAAATAGTATAACTTCCATTTATTCATAATCCTTTTTCTTTTTTATTGCAGAATTGTAAATAACGGATTATATTAACCCTTAGTTTTTTAATAAAACCGAGTGAATTGTATTAAAAAAGGTTGTAATGTTACAACCATTTTAATAATATTTTGTATCTTTGTGGCGTTAATTGTTATTTTGTGGTCGTATGAAGTATCTGAATATTAAGAAGGCATTAGCAGCATGGCAAAATTTGCAACCATTGTCTGAAAAAGATAGAGATAGACTCAACCGTCGCTTCACGGTGGATTTTAACTATAATAGCAATCATATTGAAGGTAATACGTTGACTTATGGACAGACGGAAATTCTGCTGCTTTTTGGTAAGGTGATAGGAGAAGCCGATGTGCGTGATGTACAGGAGATGACTGCGAGTAATGTAGGACTGAAGATGATGACGGAAGAGGCTGCAGTGAAGGAAGTGCCACTAACGCAGAACTTTATCCGTACATTGCATAAGACCCTACTCCGTGAAGACTATACCGTATATCGTGAACTCTCTGGAAGTGTACAAACAAGCTATGTCATCCATGCTGGACAATATAAGACTCGTCCAAACAGCGTTATCACTCGCTATGGAGATCGATTCGAATATGCCTCGCCAGAAGAAACACCCGGTTTGATGACAGACTTGGTAGATTGGTATAACAAGGCAGAGCAGGAAGGAAAACTTTCTCCTGTGGAGTTAGCAGCATTATTCCACTACAGATACATCCGTATTCACCCGTTTGAGGATGGAAATGGACGTATAGCCCGACTGATGGTAAACTTTATTCTATCTCGTCATGACTATCCAATGATTGTTGTTCGCAGCCGGGGAAAAAGTGAGTATTTAGAGGCTTTGCATCAGACAGATTTAGAGATCGGCCCTGTGCCTACTGA
>JAEEOD010000053.1 GCA_016284115.1 Bacteroidaceae bacterium | reverse complement strand
CATGGAGCACTATCCCATCCATGCCATTGTGTTCATGGGGCAGTCACCCACCAACCAGGTTCGTGAGCTCAGTCTCATGCAGCGTTTCCAATTGCTCAACATGCAACTTATGGTCAACCATTGGAATGCTGAGGCCACCCGAAAGGCCATGGATTGGATGTTGGCGTTTTGTCGGCAGGTTCCCATCAAGGAATACCACTGCAACATGAATCCCGACGCTCCCCTGTTGTTGGGTAAAAGTCTGGGATTTGATTTCGAATAAATGAGTCTAGAATTAGAAGAGCGTTTGGTGGCGAAGGCCAACCAGGCTAAAATACCCCTCACGGTCAACTTTGAGTTGACACCCATCTGCAACCTTGGTTGCGACATGTGCTTCATCCGCACCGAGAAGTCCGTCGTGGATAAGTTGGGTGGCCTCCATACCGTAGAGGAATGGCTTGATATCGCACGTGAATTCAAGAAGTTGGGCACCCTGTTCATCCTCCTCACCGGTGGAGAACCCATGCTCTATCCTGGTTTTAAGGAGCTCTATGCAGAACTGAAGAAGATGGGCTTCATCCTCACCATCAATACCAATGGTACGATGATCGATGAACCCATGGCGCAGTTCTTCCACGAATATACTCCCCGCAGGGTCAATGTCACCCTGTATGGACCCGATCGTGACTATTATCAGCGACTTACCCACCATGCCGACGGGTTCGACCGTTGCATGCGTGGGTTGAAGTTGTTGCGTCAATACAACATCGACACCAAGATGAACATCAGTCTGGTGAAATCCAATGAAGGCACGCACCAGCAACTGTTACAGATTGCAAAGGACCTTGACATCCCTGCGGTGACCAACAGCTATATGTTCCCTTGTATGCGTAGCAATTGTGCAGGTAAACGTCACATCGTCGATGAACGTTTAGACCCAGAAACCGCAGCGTTTGAGTCGGTGGAATACATGAAATATAAACGTGAGAAAGAGTTCGAACAATACGCCGAGGAGATACACCACATAATAGAACAGTACGAACCCCGTCCCATCGGTTTAGATTGTCGCGCAGCTTCCAGTTCCTGTTGGATCAACTGGCAGCAGCAGCTTTCTCCTTGCGTCATGTTGGAAGCACCCCGTTTTGACCTGCACCAAGTTCCTGTGCCTGAGGCATGGCAGCAGTTGGTGGCAGCCAGTAAAGAACTTCCTAAGCATGAAGAGTGTGCCGAGTGTAAATTGAAACTTGTCTGTGAGGTTTGCTATGCAGGAGCAGCCCATGAGAAGAAGGTGTGCGGAAATGTTGACTATCTTTGTCGCATGGCACATAAGAAAGTAGAAATCTTAGAACAAGAGGTTAAACATGAAAAAAATAGCTGAGTTTGAGAAAAGAGTCGTAGCCGATGAGATTATCCTGGTACCTACTGGTAAGACTGCCGAAGGGTTCCGTGGACTCATCACTTTGTCCGAGGTCGCAGCGTTCATCTGGGACCGTCTGGAAGAGGTACAGAGTTTCGAAGAGCTCCTCAGTCAGGTTTTAGAGCACTATGAGACCGATCAGCAGACGGCAGTCAAGGATATTGTGGAGTTCTTGAACCAGTTGCTACGCGTAGGCATCATCCGTCCCACAGATAAGAATTGGTGAGGACTATGGACCGTATGCAACGCATCCTTTTGGAACTCTTGCGGGCTGGGTTGTCAGGGCAGGCACCTTCTACGGCAGATTTTCCGTTGACTGAATCGGAGTGGAAACAACTCTTCTTTGAATCCCACAAGCAGACCGTCCAGGGCGTGGTGTACGATGGTGTGATGCTGCTACCAACCGACCTTCTTCCTCCAACCGACCTACTAACTCAGTGGAAGTATGCGGTGCAGAAGATAGAAGGAGAGTTCATGAAGCACCTGAAGGTCATCAGCTATCTCTCCATCCGCTATCAGATGGAAGCAGGGCTTTCCCCTGTGATACTCAAAGGCTTAGGCTTAGCTGCCATGTATCCCCGTCCCAATCATCGGGTAGTAGGGGACATCGACCTCTATTTTGGAGGAGAAGAAATCTCTGAGAAAATCAATCGGCTGATGGAGAAATGGGGGGCTACCATTCAGCGAGGCGAAGAGGGAGAATCCATCTTCATGTTGAATGATGTAGTGATAGAAAACCACGGAGAGTTGATCAACTCCTTCAATCCCTTCGTGAAGAAGCAGGTAAAGGAGGCGTTGGCACAACAGGTGGCAGATCAAAGTGCCTTCCAGAACGTATTGGTGGAAAAGACACCTATCCGCACCTTGAAACCCTTGCAGAACCATATACAGCTGCTCACTCATGCTTTGAAACACGTCCTCAATTCTGGTATCGGTATCCGACAGCTTAGTGATGTGGCGATGCTGCTAAAGGCAGAAAAGCAGAATACCGACGGCGAAGCTTTGAGGAAGTTGTTGAAAGACTGGGGCATCTATAAGTGGGCATGTCTGGTCTATGCGTTTTGTGTAGAGTATCTGGGCACGGCAATAGAAGACCTCCCGTTTAAGTATGATGTAACAGCTTATAACCCCGACATCCTTCTTCAAGAAGTTTGGAAGAGTGGTAATTTCGGTCAGATGGACGCGCGCATGGCAAAACGGGCCCCTGGAGGCGACTCCGTGTTCACAGCGAAACGCATCTACGGCAATGCTTTACGTTTCCTAAAATACGCCCCTGGCGATGCCCTCGGCCTCCC
>JAEEOD010000001.1 GCA_016284115.1 Bacteroidaceae bacterium | reverse complement strand
TGGTTCGTATGTCATATAGCCAGTGATTGAAGTCCCATGCCTTTAACGGATCTCTTGTTAATGATGCGTAGATGCATGTTCTATTCCGAAAATAATATTCGCCATCAGTCAGGACTGTTTTGATGATGTCGTTTCTCATATTACTCAAATTTCTTTATCCTATTTTGCCTTTACAATATCCACACAAATCATTCTTATTACCAAAGTTTGCCTTACCTTTTGCATCTTTCATTAGGCAATGAGTACTATCCATAGGGCAATGTGGATAGTCATAAAAGGTATGAATGAACTCATGGATCACGACTTTCCAGAAATCACGGTTCTTGTTTTTCAATCTATAGTCAGATGCAACACATGCATTATAGGCTGATAAGCTAGATCCCAAAACGCCCCAGTCCACAACACCATTCTTTAGTTTTTGGCAGATATCGCGATGAGTAAGTCCGATGTAGATATTGTGTTTGTCTGCATTGCCTTTCAAATCGTCAATTAACTTATCAATTCGATATTTCTTCCTCGTTTCTCCCAAGAAGGAATCTGATAGTGGCTTGTTGGGTAGTACCTCAACAGTAAAAGCACCATTCAAAATCTCCGCTAAGTGTTTATCGAGATCCGCTTTCAGTTTATTAGTTTCTTTTTGGGTGAAATTATCATACGGTTGGAGATATATTTTTGCATGATAGCAGCAATCACCAATTTCACCATACGATTGTTGTTTAGGTAGTAGCCCATAAAGGAAATAGACAATGACGCAGCATATACATATGACAGCAATCGATGTAACTATAATACGTTTCCTCATCTTTCAAGTTCTTTTATCGGGTTAATATAGAAAGCGATTTGCTTGGGCTCCCATCTCCAATCTCCTTGGGGGATTATACTGGAGATGCTATAGTGTAGATGATGTGGTTTGTCTTTTGCATTACCAGTATTGCCCACCTTACCGATAACTGACTTCTGAGTTACGATTGCCCCAACATGAGTATCTATCTCACTTAGATGTGCATAATAATGGAATCGTAGGCCAGAACTGAAAATCAGGATGTAGTTGCCACCAGCACCCAAATTATGAGCTGTAGCAACTACGATACCGGCGATTGCAGGATGAACGTTCATACCCTTTTTAGCAAATATATCTATTCCTGCATGCCGATGGTCACCCCATGGATGCCAGAATGATTTCGGATTATAGCTTTCCTTGCCACACCCTTCCACAGGATTCTGGATATTAGTCGGTAATAGCATGTTAAATGCAAATAACGAAGCTAAGCCAATAATTGCAATCTTCTTTTTCTTCATTACACCTTAAAGTAAATCACATCAGGATGCTCACCAAATAAAAAATGTACAACATTACAGAGCCAGACATCATGTTTAAACTCTGATAGATTTTCTACTTGGTATGTCCCTCCGATTTCATCATGTGCCACTAATTTCAAGATAATCGAATCATCCCCAGAATCCTCCAGATTTACGTCTACTGTTACATACAATCCGTCTTCTGTCAGAAAGTCAAGAAACGTATCAGCACCATCTACCATTTCTAAGTCTTCCTGGTCACCATCATAGTTGGGCAGAACTACAAACCATCTGCCATCTTCCCATTTCTCAAAAGTCAATTCCATCTTACTTCAATTTTGATTCTTTTTTAAACAAGCGTAAACTCCCAGTACAAACATTATAAGAAAAGTAGTACCAAAGGTGATTGATGCGTCTTGCCACGTCTTATCCAAGCCCAGCAAATAGAACAATAGTGAGACTATTGCTGCAACGAAAGTACAAATAAATGCCTCTATTAAATACTGTTTCATAAAATTTGTTGATTTGATAGTGAGAAAGTTTAGAAATAAATGGTACCATATAGAGTTGTGTATGCCTTGTAGTTGAAGTTGTCACGGATTTCTTCGGAATCCCAAGCACCAACCTCACTGGCTTTATTACCACAGTTGCTCCATCCATATTGGGTCTTGGTACTAAGCAATCTCACCTCTTCACCAATCACTCCTACTCTGATTGGTGTAGAATACCAGTCATTCCCTTTCTTGTAATAGCCCCGTAATGTCACTTCCTGCATCTTAGGCTTTGCCTGTTGTTGCATTTGCTGATAAGGATTGCCATATACAGGCTCAAAGATGGTGAAAGGTATACCATAACCAGGACTTGGGGTATAAGAGGTGCGAGGAACCTCCACTGGCTGATAAACTGTAAACTGTGCTGATGCTGTTAGCGAAACAACAATCATACTACAAACGAACAATAACTTTTTCATACTTCTCATTTTTTAGTTCGACATGTTTTCTTGTGCAAAGATACAATCCTTTTCAGGCCAAACAAAACTAATCCCACCATCTTGTATGAAGTGGTGGGATTGTTGTACGAAACAAGTGTCTTGCCTTATAATAGGGCGTGTAGTTAGAATTCACTTATAAATATGTATGGAAGTGTTGTGTTGTCATCATCAATTGGAGTTAGTCTACAGCTTTCAAGATTTACTACATAAGCCACTCCGCTAACAGATTTTCTTGTTGCATATCTTATCTCCTTTATTTGATGATTAATTAGGATGCTCCGTACATCATTAGAGAAGAAACGATATTCCCAAGAAGAGAAATTCACTTTGCAATGTCCAAGATTCTGGATAACTTCTACCCATTCCGCTATAGAAGCTTCGTGCCATTTTAGTTCCTTCCCATTGATGGACATGTTATCATCAGGTTTAATGGCAGAAATAATTTGCCCATGGGCACCACCATAATAAGAGAAGAGCGTTCCTATCACCTTCTTCTTGTCACTTCTTATATTGTCAGAATAGGTTCCATCCTCAAAGATAAAATCGCCAACTTTAATTGCTCTCTGTGACAAGAAATTGTTAGAAACAATGTGGGGGGCTGGCTTCTGATTCTTTTTTGAAACCACCAGAATTGTTGGCTCCTCATCATTATTTTGACTTTGATTTGCTGTCTTTTCAGAATTGTTAGAATCAGATTGACCAATCAACAGAGTCTCCTCATTTTCAGGTTCAGGCTCCAAAACAGGTTTTACCTTCGAAACGGGATTGGGGGCCTCTTCTTGTGGCTGTTTTTCAATCAGTTCGATAACCTCATCCACACTCTGCGGTCTTGCCTTTCTTTTTGGCTGCATCATCCAGACAACCAGCTTGCGCATACCATCAGATACTGTATTGGGAAAATCGAATGCATCTTCCTCATCTTCCTCAATGTCAATGGCCATAGGTGGTTTTTTGTTTGTCAGAAGATTGTAAATTGTAGCGCCAAGGGCATAAATATCCGTCCAAGGGCCAAAGCGGTCGTACATCTGGCCTATCTGTTCATTGGGAGCATATCCAGGAGTGTAGCAGAGTGCTGTTGAAGTAGTCATACTGCCATTGGCACGAATCTGCTTACTGGCACCAAAGTCTATCAGATAAGCATTCCCTTGCTTATCCACCATAATGTTTCCTGGCTTCAAGTCCAAATGCCATATTTCGTTCTGATGCACTTCCTTTAATGCTTCAAGTATCTGCGAGAGGATACCCCTGACTTCTGCCTCAGTAAATGGCTGGCCTGTCTTTTTCATTTTCTCTGCCAATGACTCGCCATCAATATAGTCCATGACATAATAGGCTGTACCGTTTTCTTCAAACAGATCGTGTACTTTCACTATGTGCTCATTCTTCAACTTGCGTAAACGACGAGCCTCCTTTTTGAACTTTTCACGCTGCTCTTCAAACTGGCCGACGTTATCTGCGTTACTCACACTGACAGCACAAGTCGTTTCATCTCGTTCCGTCACGCCTTTCATGAAGAATTCTTTGATGGCTACGGTTTCTTCAAACTCCGTATTGTAGCCAATATACGTATTGCCAAAGCCTCCTTGCCCCAGCACTCGCTCTATTCTATATTTTCCACCCTGCAAGGTGGTATTAGATTGTAAGTGTTGCATAATTACCAATTTTCATCATAGACAACAGAATCAACAACTCCATCATCATATGCTAAAGAGTCTCCTCCATACGATTGCCCAAATTCTTCCAATGCATTGCCAAGATTCTCCCATTCTTGGGCCGTTGGCTGATTATCCCATTTCCCATTTAGAACTTCTCGTATCTCATCGGTTGATATTCTGAAAGAAGCTTTCTTTCCTGTCTGCAATTCATGATACTCATACTCTGCTCCTTGGTTACAATCTATTAATGCTTGATAGAATTGTCTATTTCTCTCACCCATCATCCCACCTTTTAAGCTGTTTGCCATCTGGGACAATGTAATGTATTTCATAAAACTTATAGCAGAGTCCATATTTTGTCCCGTTTCTGCATCATTCACTTCGTATTTGTATTTAAGGGCATCAGAAGTCAAAGACAAGCCTACCAACTTTGTCATATTGTCTATTGACACAGGTAATTTAACCTTAGTACCAATATACATAGTTACTATTAATTTTTGTTGGTCAGTCATATTTGAGTATTTTTCTGCATAAGTTTTCAATTCATCAGGTGTAACTTCAAGTACAATCTTTTCTCCGCTTTGCATTCCAACAAAAACAGTTCGAAAATTCACTCCAGCAGCGATAATCTTTTCTACCAGTTTATCACTTGATCCCTTTGAAAGACTCATACCAAGCATCTCTTTTAATTCTTGTTGATGATTTGACAAAGAAGAAACTGGAGCAAATGACTCATTGCTTGTAAATTTCATTTCTACAACGTCACCATCAAACATAATACTATTAACTGATCCAATATCGCCTAACGGCAATGGACAGTCGCTGTTCATTTTTTCGACCAGGCTCTTCAGTTCTTTCTTTTGTTCATCGCAGGAAGCGAACAAAACAGAAGTCATAATAACCAGCATCAATGATTTTAATACACTTTTCATAACTCTTATAATTTTAGTTTTTATTACTTGTCAAAATAATCTTGATAGCTCGCTTTTTCTATTTGTGGTTTGTTGTTTTGTGAACTCTCATTGTTATAATAGATGTAGCCCACAATCATAGCAGCAATTAACAATGCTCCTATAACGTACTTCCATATTGTGGAACTATCATTCACCTCCGCATCATTAGTCTTGTATTCCTGATTTATAGGCTTTTCAATTAATGTTTCTTCGTCATCAGCTACATAATTATTGAATGAGCTTGTCTCTCGCTCTGAGAAATAACTATCTTTCAAAAATACATCCACACTCTTAGCCCTTTCTCGCTTAGAGATCTTCATTGAGGCATTAATGATGTCTTTGATGCCTTGCGATAGTTGTTTGCTCATTAGGAGCGCTGTTCCACTCGCACGATGAACAGCAGAAACAGAACGTTTGCCATGAAGCAGAAAATACAACGTAGCACCAAGGGCATAGACATCGCTGGCAGGAGAGAACTCTTCCACATTCTGCTGATATTGTTCAATGGGAGCATAGCCCTCGCTCATACCAACAGGTGTAGTGGTTGTTTCATGTCCCGCTGAATCATAGTTTTTAGAGATTCCGAAATCAATCAATACTGCATTGTCCTTGTCATCAAGCAAGATATTGGCAGGCTTTACGTCATAGTGGCAGATGTGTTCTTCTTCGTGCATATACTTTAGAGCACTGGCAATCTGTCGGACATACTCCAATGCCATTGTCTCAGAGAGCATCCCATGAGCCTTGACGTAATCTAGTAAAGAGCCACCAACCAGATAAGGCATTGCATAATACACGGTACCGTTTTCCTCAAACACATCAATCACGCTAATGATGTTAGGATGATTAAGCCTTGCCAAGTTCCTTGCCTCCTTGATAAACTTCTTCCTATACTGCTCCACCTGCTTACTACTACCTACAGAAGAAGTCAGCATCGTCAGGGTCGCTTCATCCCGACTGCAGAATTCCTTCATGAAGAATTCCTTGATAGCTACCTTACGCTGCAACGACGTTTGCGTAGCCAAGTAAGTAATGCCAAAGCCTCCCTGCCCCAGCACTCGCTCTATTCTGTATTTTCCACCCTGCAAGGTGGTGTTAGGTTGTAGGTGTTGCATCGTTTATAAAAATAGTTTGAGAACCGCTTTAAATTTGCTTGTTTTTTTCTTTTCTTCTTCCAACGGATACTTCTTAATCATCTCATTGTAAGCTTGCTCAATATTATTGCTTTCGCAGTATACGTCATAAAAAACTGTCAATAGTTCTTTCGCCCTCCATGAATTTACCTCTCCTTCTGAAGCAAGTACGCTCACATGAGAAGTCTTTGAGGATGCGAAATATGATGCAGACCGACATGAAACGAATATGACAAGTACATTCTTTTGAAATATTGGATATAATTCTTCTATAACTTCATCAATCTTCTTCCATTCAAAAAACTCTACGAAATCTTCTTTATTTATAGATCTCGCATCTTTGAATGTTAAATAACTTTCGCACGAATGAGCATCTATACAAATAACCAGATTATTTTTGCTACTAATTGATGTGTTAAACCGTTCAATTGCTTTATTCAATTCATTAAATGATTTAACCTTAATTGGAGGGATTACAATAGCATTTGAATTGGGATGCTCAACAAAATGGTTGACAAGCATACTCCCAGTAGCCTCTCCATCTGCTCCACATAAGCTTTGGATAGAAACAAAATAAGTCATAGCTCCCTAACTCTTAAATACTATTCTACATCAAAACTTTCGCCATTGATATAATTCTTAAATTCAATATCAATAATCTTGTTTTCTCCCACGAATAGGCCTTCATATTCATTGCCTATTGTCAACATTCTATTGTCTTGAACTAAAGAATTCCAATAATCAACGCACGCTTTGTTTAATATATCTTGGCTGTCGGTTTCGTGAATCCTATTATAACAACATGCCTTCAGCCAAAATAATTCACCACAAACTTCTAATGTAAGAAGTTTGTAAGGTGTATTCCTATTACTGTATTTTATTCTTGCCCACTCATACGCATTTTCTTTTGAGAAACAAATGTACAAACATTTATCTCTTGGAGGAAATGTTTCAGGCCGATTCCTTTCCAATGCCTCTTCATTACGTTTTTTGAAATCTGTTACATGTTCCCATTTTGTAGGGAGCGCACTCTCTCCGACTTGTATATTCAATTCAAAGGGAACAATCCTATATACTATTAATCTTTCTACTTCCATATCAACATGTCATGGGATAATTATAATTGTTTACCATTTTTGTATGTACACTTTTCTGAGCCACCTCCAACATAATACCATGTTCCTTTGCCATGATACTCTCCATTCAAGAAACCTCCTACGTATTTGTAACCATACCCATTTCTTTTTTCATTAAACGTATAAGTACCATTGCCTGTACGATGTCCGTCTATCCAATCTCCTTCATATTTGTGCCCATTACTCCATGTCATTGTGCCTTTTCCATTCCACTTTCCCTTTTTGTATTCACCTTCGTATTCCCAGGTCACACTGTCGTTATTTTTACCTGTTTCTTTACCATATCCTTCTAATCTCAGTCCATCTCTATTATATGTGCCCTTGAAAAGTACAGTCCCGTCATCTGCATAATGAGTGCCTCTTGCGCGTTTTCCATTACCATATACTCCTTCAAAAACAATGTGTCCTTTTGAATTTTTATAAGTGCCTTTGCCATTTGGCAATCCATCATGAAAACCGCCTTTGTATTCTGAACCGTCATTATATCTGACTGTGCCTTGTCCATTAGGTTTTCCATCTTCAATATTTCCTGCATAAACTCCTACACCCCAGTCATTCTGATACTCTTTATTATCAACATAGCCATTATTCTGTTTATAGTTGTAATATGCAGAAATAAAGATAACACCAAACACCACTGCTGTCATTGAGACGATAGACTTAACACTTGTTGCGTTTTCTTTGTTGCCTATTAAAAAATTGTTTGTGTCTGTTGCGACATGTGATTTATTAGTTGACAGGAACCACCATATACCCCAAACTTGGAGTAAATCTATACTCCAAACCAAAATATCATAACATCCGTACTGTATTGCTGAGTCAAAACTTATACCTACCTGATATACCAAAAGATTTAATAAAGAACAAATTACACTATATACAATCAAAACAAAACTTAACTTTCTTATTCTCCCATTATAAATATTAATGATTATTAGACCACAAATAATAAAAAGTAAATGTTCACCATAAAATAGAATCCAATTAAGTAATGTTTCTTCTGCAACTATCAGGTTGTAAATAAATTTGCCTACACTGAATATGCAAGTTAGAATTAATAAATTTGCCAATAGTGAATTAACATGGCGAAAACCCATAATTAAGGGTATTAAATAAACAACAGAAATGATAATAAAAAGATAATATGCAATCTGTATCAATGAAGAAAAATCTGATAAGACGAAATCACCAAGTGTTAGTTCTAGGGTTTGTGTCTTTTGGACATAAGTACTTTCTCCCAAAATATAAAACAGACTTGGAACAATAATAATCATGACACACACCGATATTGCAAGAGCCATAAATGTAAGTAAAACTCTTCCAAATGGTTGTTTAACGTAATCTATAATTTGCTTTCCACCAGATTTTGTATCGTTATTCCCTTCTGTTGGTGCAAGATTGTCGTCATTTGATGTTATAAATAACTTTTCTGAGTCACATTTTGATGTGTCATCAGTAATCGAATCTGTAATTTGTTTCTTTGTCCTTGAATCAGAGATAATTGTTGTTTCATCGTCATCAGCAGTAGTATTGGACGCTATTGGTTTTTGCTTTAGAACTTGTTTGGCTTCTTCCTTTCTTGACTGCTCTGCAAATATAATCGCATCAATGTTTTGAGGACGCTGTATTCGATTTGTCTTCATCATCTGCAACACGAGGAACTTTAAGCTGCCAACTCCATCAGGGAAAGGCAGAGCTTCGTGCTTGTCTTCACTTTCGTCATCGTCAATGTCCGTCGGCAGAGGAGGGCGTTTATTGGTCAGCAAATTGTAAAGTGTTGCACCAAGCGCATAGATGTCTGTCCAAGGACCGAACTTATCGTAGTTCTGCTCCATTTGCTCACGAGGAGCGTAGCCGTTGGTATAACTGATTGCAGTACCGGTCGTGGCTCCACCTTTCTGGGCATTCAGCTGCTTTGATGCTCCAAAGTCAATAAGCTTCACCTTGCCACCTTTTTCCAACATGATATTTGCAGGTTTCAAGTCGAGGTGCCATATACCAGCATCATGAACCGATTTTAGCGCATCAAGAATTTGCGGAAGTATCAGTTTCACTTCGGACTCAGTCATCGGTCTGCCTGTACGCTTCAATCGCTCTGCAAGGTTCTCGCCATCTACATAGTCCATCACATAATAGGCAGTCCCGTTTTCCTCAAACAGATCATGAACAGTAACGATATGCTCATTCTTCAACTGACGAATACGACGAGCCTCTTTCTTGAACTTCTCTTTCTGTTCCAAGAAACTATTGGTGTTCTCAGAGTTGCTGACGCTGACAGTTGTCTGGTTGTCATCACGTTGGGTTACGCCTTTCATAAAGAATTCCTTAACAGCAACCCTCTCTTCAAACTCCGTATTGTAGCCCACATACGTATTGCCAAAGCCTCCCCGCCCCAGCACTCGCTCTATTTTGTATTTTCCACCCTGCAAGGTGGTATTAGGTTGTAGATGTTGCATAATTATTTGTATTCATATACATTCCCATTTTCCATACACAGAATCCACGCATTGGGATAATTATTTTTGTAATAAGTAGAGCTTTTTGTCTCTAAAGCATATTTTTTATCATTTGTTTCCAATGCAATAACTATATATAGTTGGCTTTGATTATCATAATATACTTCTGAAGGCCAATTCCTATCTCTGAATTGCATACACAATGATTGTGCATCTTGATAATTGTTATAATTCGCAACAGCAACATTATACCTATACAATTCGCTTTTTGTAATATATGTATCTGACACTAACTTAATTAGCTCATTATTATAAAATACATATGCGATATCATATCTTACATCATTAAAAGATCTTTTAAAATTGCGTGCGGACATCTTTTCTTTTTCTTTTTTCACGCATACATGATAAGAATCACTTCCTGGACTTTTAACCAAATCTACATCATATCCTTTTGCAGCCATCTTACGACAGATTGCTTGACCATTTTCAACATATAATGTTTGATTAATGCACAAATAATAAGTCTCAGGTTCCATATCTATAGGTAAATACCTCTTTTGCACAGTATTTTGATGTTTTACATTCTTTGCTGATATTGTCTGATTCTTTCTTTTTATTTGTCCTCCACTTGCCTGAGCGTGAACATATAATGGGAAGAAGAATAGCAATAACAGAACGTAATATTTAACTTTATTCATAGCCTTTTACTGATTTATTATTTCATATTTTTGTTGATTTTTCATAATGGATTGAGCAAATGCTTCGATAGTTTTATTGTTAGAACTATCATGAACATAGAATTGCCAATAAGCATCTTTTTGAATGAACTTAGCCACTGTCTCAAAATAGGCTTTGTCGACTTTAGAACAAGAATGACCATAGACAATAACTGATGATACTTCACCAAGGTTCTCAAACCATGTCTTTAGTATGGGTTCCTTAAGAATTGCTTCTACAGGCTTCTTGCCATGAGATAATATGTTTCTTATTATCTGTAAGTCAACATCGTCTCTTTCTGTAGTATAATCATAATCTTCGTCAAAAAGGGCTTCTCCACATCCTACGACCAATGGCCTGTTATGAATTACAGTTTCGTGGATATGAAGAATGTTAGAATCTTTTATTATGTATATGTCTTCCAATGTCTTTGTATAGTTAAAAGAAAGATAACATGCATCATTACACAATTCAAATACTGGCAGAATGTCTTTTGCCGAAATGCTACTCACCCATTCTCTTAATAGATGTGGAAGAACATAAATGACGTTCTTTAGATTATCTCCGCAGCAATATGCATCGTAAGAACTATTTTCTTCTCTTATCTCATCTGGACACTCTTGGTGGTATAAATCATACTCCGCCGCATGTTTTAATGAAATTTTCCCTAATGCAGACTCCACATCACACCATCGACCTTTGTTATCTCTTACATCAGGATAAAGATTCTCGAAATCGCGAACAAAACTTTTATGGCCATTATCTAACAACCATTGATGAAAGCACTCATATGAGGTGGGCAATCCATGTGCTATGTCAAAGCCATTACCTACTATATATAGGACTTTCTTTTCTTTCTCAATATTATTTGGAATGAGTCTTGTCATACATATTTTATTTTGTTACTGGTCTTATATTAAACCCATGCCCTCGCCACTCTGGGTGTGGAGTGATTCCACATTCATCTGTACTCCAGGTTAAATAGAATGTGCTATACGCATCAGGCGGATATCCAATTTTCCCTCTATATGTATAATCTGCATTTGAAGACCAATACCCCCCTTCAGAACCCACAAAGTCTACAAATGTGCCATTTTTCCCGTTTCCACCTGATGGAAAAAAAACTGATTTTCCGTTTCGCCCGACTAACAAAACGCCATTGACACCATTCTTTTTTGTTACTCTAATTTTACAGAATCGAATAAGTTCATCCCATTGATACTTTGTAGGAATTGACCAACCATCCCCCCACTTTATTTTGGCCGCATCGTAATTCTCATTATTGGAGATGTCGTCAATAGCAACACCGCACAATGGTGTTTCTTTATAATTATATTCATTTTTTTGCTCAGCTTCTCCCCATGCTAAATAATAACCATAA
Organism: Bacteroidaceae bacterium; assembly: GCA_016284115.1. Next base: position 5,386 of record JAEEOD010000001.1, on the reverse strand, counting down.
TCTTCAGGAGAGTTTGCCCCAACATTACAAGTTGCCCATTTGGTTTTACTTGGCAAACCTAAATCAACATAACCGTGACCATTTAAATGCCCGTCAGGTTCACTAATCTTCACCACATTACGACGAGGTGACGTCTTTTCGGTTTGTCTTCTAATCTGTCCACCACTTGCTTGTGCATAAGTCAGTAACGAGAACAAACACAATATTAATAACAAATTGATTTTTTTCATTATAACTATTACATTTAGTCTATACGTATCCTTCTTGTTTGTCCATTTTCTACACAAAGTATCCATGAGCCTGGATAATCACTCTTCAAATTATTGGCATAATACATGATATCTGAGTATGTATATGAACTAGCAACAATAACTCTATACATTGGAGGAGAGGTTGTTGGTTCAAAATATATTTTTGTACTATATCCTCTATCTTTCATTGATTGAGATAGGGACTGGGCATTTGCTCCAATAGAAAAAGAACCAATGACTAAATTATAAGTTGGTAAACTTGACAATGGAGTTAGTTGAACCTCTGGAGTTGCCGAAGGTGGGGTGTATGTTGGAGGTGTGCTCTGCTCCGTTTGCACTGTTGTACGACGAGGTTTAGAAGTTTTTCGCACTTCAGTCTTAGGCTTTTGTGAATTCCTTTTTATCTGCCCACCACTAGCTTGAGCTGATGCCATTAATGAGAATGACAAGCAGTATAATAATGATAAGATTCTATATATCATGTTTTTACCTCCTATATTTTTTCAATTACTTTTCCATTTTTATCATACCATGTGCCACTACTTGGTTGTCCATCCTTAAAATATCCTTTAAAATAACTACCATCTTTAGATATAGTATATTTACCTTGGTAGAATGAATTATAGCGGAATTCTCCAAAAAATGAATCTCCATTAGGATATGTAAAATAGCATTGTTCTCCATCAAATGCTCCATGACTAAACCCTCCACTATAGTATCTTCCATCACTAAACTTAGCCTCTCCTCTTCCGTGTGGTAGATCGCTTTCATCAACAGCCCCCTTGTATTGACAAGAGCCAAGTGGCGATTCCCACACACTTTCAGTCTTTTGCGGTTCAACATTTTGCGGTTCTGCTTTTTCTACGCTTTGTTCGTTTACGTATTCTACTTTGTTTCCACAACCTCCATAATTTGCAAGGATTATAACTACAAAAATGATGGCAACTATCATACCAATTATGACACCCTTACTAGAACCTTCGTTATCATTATTCTCTAGGGAGGTAAAAGTATAAGCGCTCTGTGTAGGTTTGGGATTTACCGTTGGTTGGGGCTCTGGTATAGGATTTGCCTCCTTTTCCTCTTTCTTTGGCTGAGGATTAGCTATAATGGTAGCCTCTTCATCATCATCGGCAACATGCTTTGGGGTTGTTTGCTGCAGGGGAACCTGAACAGTTTCCTTTTTTCTCAACAACTCTGCTTCCAAAATTGCATCGATGCTCTGAGGACGCCTCATGCGATTGGTATTGAGCATCATCAATACCAAGGACTTGGTTCCTGAACTTACAGTATCAGGGAATGGTAACGCCTCATGTTTATCTGACGTTTCGTCATCATCGATGTCTGTGGGTAACGGAGGACGCTTGTTGGTCAGAAGATTATAAAGTGTTGCACCAAGGGCATATATATCTGTCCAAGGGCCAAACTTATCGTAATTCTGTTCCATCTGCTCGCGAGGGGCGTAGCCATTGGTATAGCTGATGGCTGTGCTTGTTGTAGCGCCTCCCTTCTGGGCATTAAGTTGTTTCGATGCACCAAAGTCGATGAGCTTTACGTTACCAGCTTTATCCACCATAATATTGGCTGGCTTCAAGTCTAAATGCCACATACCTTCGTCGTGAACGCTTTTTAGGGCATCAAGAATCTGAGGGAGAATAGCACACACTTCTTGCTCTGTCATTGGCTTGCCAGTACGCTTCAATCGTTCTGCCAGATTTTCGCCATCTACATAGTCCATCACATAATAGGCTGTGCCATTCTCTTCAAACATATCATGTACAGCAACTATATGTTCGTTCTTTAATTGGCGGATGCGACGAGCTTCCTTCTTAAACTTCTCTTTTTGCTCAAGGAAACTGTTGCTGTTCTCCGTATTGCTGACGCTGACAGTCGTCTGGTTATCATCACGCTGGGTAACACCTTTCATGAAAAACTCCTTGATGGCTACGCGTTCTTCGAACTCAATATTTGTAGCCACATAGGTATTGCCAAAGCCTCCTGATGAAAGGTAGCTGTCTATACGATATGTGTCGTGTAGGATGGTTCCTACTTTCAGCATCGAGGTATTATTTATGTCTTGTTGTGTCATTGCGATTTACTTTATTAGAATCATTTATTGAAGCACTATTATGTTTCTTGTCCTCACGAGGATGTTGGCTAGATTTTTTTATAATCTGTTCAACCTTATCCTTTTCTTCATCTTCTTTGTCATCATCACCCCAAAACACGAAATATGCTGCAAGTAATATGACAAGGCACAGGATTGCAGCTATAATCCATTTCAGGAATGGTATCTGTTTTTTCTTGGACTTTATTGGTGCTGACACCATTATCACATCGTCATTTTCATCAGCTATCTGAACATCAGAATCACTATCAACTACTGGCATGATATTTATTACATTACAGCGTGAGGTCAACTCTTCGTTTTCAAGTTGTTCATCGCCTTCTTCCTTAACGACATCTTTGACGTGGACGAGCCATGCACTGTGATTATCTTGATTGTCGGAAGTGGCTGTAATCAATTGTTGACGTTTTTTTTCGTCTTTCGTCTCAGAAGAAAGCAATGTAATAAGCTCATCGTTTGACATCTGCTCCAGCATACCATCAGAGCACATATAGAAGTAGTCGTCAGGCTGGATGTCTGTGATATGTATGATGTCTGGACGATGACGATTGTCCTCGCCAGGAGTCATTGCACGAGTGATGACATTCTTCTGAGTGAAGTTAAGCATTTCTTCATAACTAATCTCGCCAGACTGGAAGAGATCAAAGGCTAGAGAATGGTCGCGAGACTGATATAGCACTCCAACACCTGGACGAATATGGTAAATGCGACTATCACCAATATGGGCTGCTATTACTCCTTGCGCGTTTATATATAAAAAAGTTAGGGTGGTACCCATTTGTTTGAGGCTTCCATCTGCAAACTGATCAAGCTGTTGATAAGCATATTCAATGGCGTCACGAAGTTGGTCATCTGTGAATGAGGCATCAGGATTGACATTTTGCTCAAACCAAGTAGCCAATGCCTGACAAACCGTCTGACTTGCCACCTCGCCTTTTTCGTGTCCACCCATGCCATCACATAGCACAAAAACACGATTGTTCCATTGAATGATGGAATCTTCTTGGTTAGGACGTTGTCCTATCTCATGGATAGAGAGAGGAGGATATAACGAAATCTTCATACGCTATTACATTTTAAAAACAACAGTGGTATGTCCCATGGTGATACGATTCCCATTGACGAGACGGATGGCATCACCAGTCTCAATCTCTTGACCATCGATGGTTGTGAGGTTCTTGTTCTGATAGTTACTTAGCACAGCTTTCTCGGTTCCATCGGGCAAAGTAGTAATAGTGATGCTACAGTGTTGGCGGCTCATGTAGCGATCATCGGTGGCAATCTGGACTGTTGCCTTTGAGGTATTGCCTTTGCGACCAATGATGTTCTGGCCTTCTTCGAGGAAATAGGGCTGGTCTTCAAATACCAAACTCGCATTGCTTTCCTTTGGCATTTCTTTTGGCGTTACCAACTGTGTTGCCCCAAGACTACTGCCAGCCAACTGCGTAGCTCCGCTATCTACTGTAGGTTTCTTAGGAGCATAGTAAGTTTCAGCCTCTAACGGAGCATGCTGTGGAGGAAACTTTACCTGAAGCACTGCTTGGCATTTGGGGCATGTAATCTGTTTGACTTGCTCGTTTTTGGAGTTAGTTACATCAAGAACCACTTGGCAATTGGGACATTTTATTCTCTTTGTCTGCATATCTCTACCACTTAATAACGGTCATATTATTATCGAATTTACCCCACATCACAGGATGTTGCTTTTTGCCAGAAGCCTCTATTACTCCCTTATGAACAAAGTCGTAAAGTTCGCGAGCTGTGATGCGACGATCTTTGTTTATATCAGCCCCTCCGCGTAATCCTCGTTCCAAGAAGATGGTAAAAAGACTATTCTTGTATTGAGTCTCTTGTGAAGTTTCGTTAGTGCGGGAAGAGAGGAACAACATCACGTTCTGGCTATTGTAGCTGGAGGTCTGCTGTCTGGTAGTACGCATCTTACCAGCATAACAGGCATCAGCAATAATAACTTTACGGCTGGCTTTGCAGCCTTTTAGCATCTTAAATATATGCTGATAGGTGAGCAGACCATCGTGACAGACTAATGCGCCAGGTGTTCCGTGCCCACTGAAATAAAGAATAACAACGTCGTCACTTTCTGCATCTTCAAAAGCCGTGTGCATGGTGCTAAGCAATGCAGACTGGGTAGCTTCCTCATTGGTCAGCAGATTGACAGAGGCATCCTTAGTCGCCTGAAAAACCTTGGCAATGGTCTTGGCATCATTATCGCTGATACGAAGATCGTTCTCCTTGCCAGGATAGTCAGCAATGCCAACACTAACAAGGTAAACTTTTGCCTGTAACTGTAAGCAGCAAGCGAAAAGTAATACAGATAGAATGCCAAACTTACGCATTATGCATCCAACATAGCGTCATTCATATAATCGGGCATATCAGGAGCTACATCAGGATTCTCCATTGATGCAAGTTGATTAGGATCGTTAGCATTAACGACTTCACCAACAGTGGCAGCGTTACCCTGATTGTCTACAATGATGTCGGCTTCACTCAACTCATGGTTGTCATCGACATCTATGATTGCCACGTCTGCCTGTCCATCACCTGTCGTGTCATAGCCAACAGCTAAGTGTCCGTCAACATTGGCATAGCCAACGATATGAACGTCACCATCCTGCTCAAAATTCTGGGCTGTCTGTTGATCCACGACCTGTACATCTTCGGTTGTTGTTGCTGCTTGATGAACTTCAGGTGCTACAGGAGCTTCTTCGTGATGATAAACATGATGGACGACAACTACCTGAGGATTTGCATCTGTTGGAGTGGATAGTTCATCAGGACGTATCTCAGGCTGAACCTGCTGAGCGAAGTCATGCTTCTGCTCAACACTCATGTTGTTCCATTCGTCAGCAGAATAGGTATTGTAAATACCACCATGCCAATGGAAAACTCCACCAGGACCTACTTCTGCACGGGCAGCAGCAAAAGCCTCGCCAAACGACATGTCATCGTTGACAGCTGCTACTTGCAGCCCATTCTCCAATTTATG
>JAEEOD010000052.1 GCA_016284115.1 Bacteroidaceae bacterium | reverse complement strand
TGCCAAGGGTTTGAGTATCGAGGATTTGGCTCGTGAGTTGGAAGAACGTCACAAACCTAATTGGAAAAAGCATTAATGGGTGAGGTATTGATAAAATACAAGGGTGTAAGAGTAAGTCAAGATTACGACACTGTACTACGTGGGGTGGACTTGGAACTGTGCAGAGGTTCGTTCGTCTATCTGATAGGCAAGGTAGGCGCTGGAAAATCGAGCTTACTGAAAACCATGTATGGCGAGTTGGATATCACAGATGGCGAAGCAGAGGTGTTGGGCTATAACATGCGTAAGTTGAAACAAAAGCATGTGCCAAAGCTGAGACGTAGATTAGGTATTGTGTTTCAGGACTTCCAACTACTCACTGACCGTTCTGTCTACGACAACCTCAAGTTTGTGTTGCGTGCAACAGGTTGGCACGATAAGAAAGAGATTAACAACCGCATCAAAGCCGTGCTGAACTTGGTGGGTATGGAGGATAAGGAAGATAAGTTGCCCAACGAGTTGTCGGGTGGCGAGCAGCAACGTGTGGTGATAGCACGTGCAGTGCTCAACTCTCCTGATATTATCATGGCTGATGAGCCAACGGGTAACTTGGATAGTGAAACAGGACGTGCCATTACCAAATTGTTGCACGACTTGAGCGACACAGGTTCGCTGGTGATTATGACTACCCACAATCTGCAACTGCTTCGTGAGTTCCCTGGCGAGGTGTATCGTTGTGAGGATCAGAAATTGGTAAAGGAAGAATAAAAGGACAATAAATAGCGTTAGAAAATGAAAGTATTAAAGTTTGGAGGTACTTCAGTAGGCACAGCGCAGCGCATGAAGGATGTGGCTAAGCTGATCACTGACGGTGAGTGTAAGATTGTGGTTTTGTCCGCTATGTCGGGTACCACAAACACATTGGTGGAAATTTCGGATTATCTGTATAAGAAGAATCCCGATGGCGCCAATGAAGTGATTAACAAACTGGAAAGTAAATACGAGCGTCATATCGACGAACTCTATTCGACACCAGAGTTCAAGCAAAAGGGGTTGGAAGTCATCAAGTCGCACTTTGATGAAATACGCTCTTATACCAAAGACCTCTTCACTTTGTATGAAGAAAGGTTGATTCTATCTCATGGCGAACTGATATCTACCGCCATGATGAATCTCTACTTGCAGGAGCAAGGTGTGAAGTCGGTGTTGCTGAATGCGCTTGACTTTATGCGAATGGATAAAAATGCAGAGCCAGATCCTGTATATATTAAGGAAAAACTGTTTGCACAGCTAGATTTGCATGCTGGTGCAGACCTCTATATTACTCAGGGCTTTATCTGCCGAAATTCTTATGGCGAGGTAGATAACCTGCAGCGTGGTGGCAGTGACTATACAGCTTCATTGATAGGTGCCGCAATTAATGCCGAAGAAATTCAGATTTGGACTGACATTGATGGCATGCACAACAATGATCCTCGTGTGGTGGACAAGACCGCCCCTGTGCCTATGCTGCACTTCGAGGAAGCTGCCGAGTTGGCTTATTTCGGTGCCAAGATACTGCATCCAACCTGCATACAGCCAGCTAAATATGCCAATATTCCTGTACGCCTGCTGAATACGATGGAGCCTACTGCACCTGGCACTTTGATTTCTAACAAAACCAAGCGGGATACCATCAAGGCGGTAGCTGCTAAAGATAATATCACGGCCATTAAGATTAAATCAAGTCGCATGTTGCTGGCCTATGGTTTCTTGCGCAAGGTGTTTGAAATCTTTGAAAGTTTCCAGACTAGTATCGATATGATATGCACTTCTGAGGTGGGTGTGTCTGTAACCATTGACAACACTAAACATCTGAATGAGATTCTGGAAGATTTGCGTAAATATGGTACTGTAACGGTGGATAAGGATATGTGTATTGTCTGCATAGTAGGTGACTTGGAGTGGGAAAATATTGGCTTTGAGGCCCTTGCTGTAGATGCGTTGCACGATATCCCTGTGCGTATGATTTCATATGGTGGTAGTAATTACAACATCTCTCTCTTGATTCGTCAATGCGACAAGAAGAAAGCGTTGCAACAGCTCAGTGATAAGTTATTTAACGGGAAATAAGCATTATTCCCCTGCCCTAACGGGTGGGGGAGATTTTTATACAACTAAATGAAAGGAAAATTTCCAATAGAGAAATTTGGTGTTTTGCAGACACCATTCTATTACTATGACACTCGTATCTTGCGTGAAACCTTGGAGGTAATCAAGGAAGAAGTGAGCAAAATGGATAATGCTGTAGTGCATTATGCTATTAAAGCCAATGCTAATCTGCAGGTGTTACGTACCATTCGTGAATATGGGTTAGGTGCCGATTGCGTGAGCGGTGGAGAGATCAAAGCAGCTTTGCAGGCAGGCTTCTCCCCTAATAAAATTGTTTTTGCTGGAGTTGGTAAGGCTGATTGGGAAATCAACCTTGGATTGGAACATGGCATTTTCTGTTTCAATGTTGAGTCAATTCCTGAATTGGAAATTATCAACGAATTGGCAACAGCCAAAGGCGTTGTGGCAAAAGTGGAGTTCCGTGTGAACCCTGATGTGAAGGCGCATACCCATGCCAACATCACTACAGGCTTGTCGGAGAATAAGTTTGGCATCGCCTTATCTGATATCGAGCAAGTGATAGCTATGGCGCAGCAGATGCAGCATATCAAGTTTATTGGTTTGCATTTCCATATCGGTTCACAGATATTGAATATGGGCGATTTTGTTGCTCTCTGCAATCGTGTGAATGAGTTGCAGGCTCAATTCGAGCAACATCACATCAAGATTGAGAATATCAATGTTGGTGGTGGCTTGGGTGTTGACTATCAGCATCCCAACCGTCAGGCTATTCCTGACTTCCAAGAATACTTTAGGACCATCAATTCTTTGATTAGGCGTCGAAGCGGACAAGTTTTGCATTTCGAACCAGGTCGCTCAGTAGTGGCACAATGTGGTTCGCTCATTTCGAAGGTGCTATATGTGAAGCAAGGTACCAACAAGCAGTTTGCCATACTAGATGCGGGTATGACTGACCTCATTCGTCCTGCGTTGTATCAGGCGTATCATAAGATTGAAAACATCACATCTGAACTGCCTGTGGAGACCTACGATGTGGTAGGCCCTATCTGTGAGTCGAGCGATGTGTTTGGTAAAGCGGTGGATTTGAACAAGACAAGTCGAGGCGACATCGTTGCCATTCGTTCTGCTGGTGCCTACGGCGAGAGTATGGCTTCGCAATACAATTGCCGAGCTTTACCACGCAGCTACACAACCGAAGATTTGTTTTAAACATAAATAATCCCTCGCCAATTTAGCGGGGGATTATTATTAAGGTAGGGGATTATTATTTCAATACGCCAAGTTCCTTACCAACTTTGATAAACGCATTGATGCAACGATCCAAGTGTTCACGCTCATGACCAGCAGAGAGTTGTACACGAATGCGGGCCTCGCCTTTCGGTACCACTGGATAGTAGAATCCTGTCACATAGATGCCTTCCTCTTGCATCTTGGCAGCAAATACTTGCGACAACTTCGCATCGTACAGCATCACAGCACAGATAGCACTCTGCGTAGGCTTGATATCAAAACCTGCCGCCATCATCTTGTCTCGGAAGTAGTTGACGTTGCTTACTAATTTGTCATGCAAGGCATTACTTTCTTTAAGCATCTTAAATGTTTCGAGGGCTGCACCAATGATAGCTGGAGCTACTGAGTTGGAGAAAAGGTATGGACGACTACGCTGACGCAGCAAGTCGATAATCTCTTTGCGACCAGTAGTAAAACCACCCATAGCACCGCCGAAAGCTTTGCCCAAAGTACCTGTAAAGATATCCACACGACCATAGGTTTTATATAACTCACTCACACCATGACCTGTGGCACCCACCACACCGGCAGAGTGTGATTCATCCACCATCACGAGGGCATCGTACTTCTCTGCCAAATCACATATCTTGTCGAGGGGAGCCACATTGCCATCCATTGAGAACACGCCATCAGTGCAGATGATGCGGAAACGCTGTGCTTGTGCTTCTTGTAGACATTTCTCCAATTCTTCCATATTGGCATTAGCATAGCGATATCTTTTTGCCTTGCATATGCGCACGCC
>JAEEOD010000051.1 GCA_016284115.1 Bacteroidaceae bacterium | reverse complement strand
GGGAGTACTCCATGATAGTGTCTGGCAAGATGTCGCGCTATTTCGGTTTCACAAAAGAAGAGGTCAGGAGACTTGCCGGGAAGCACGGCATGGACTTCGACGAACTGGAGAAATGGTACGACGGCTATCAGATAGGCGACGAGCATTCGATGTTCAACCCCAACTCGGTGATGCAAGCCATAGAGAATGGCCACTGTACCAGCTACTGGGCAGCCACAGGTGCCTACGATGCCGTGGCCAGCTATATCCAGATGAACTATGAAGGACTGAAGGACGACATCATCAGCATGTTGGCTGACGGACGCTGCCCTGTTGAGCCAACGGGATTTCAGAACGACATGTCGGTCATTCACGGCAAGGACGACGTGCTGACGGTGCTCATACACTTAGGCTACCTTTCGTATGATTGGTCATGCAATGAGTGCTATATCCCCAATCGAGAGGTGGCTGGCGAAATGGTGAACGCTGTTAAGACCAGTAAATGGAGTGTTGTAATCTCTGCTATTGAGAAGTCGGAACAACTGCTCCAAGCCACGCTCCGAGGCGACGAGGAGGCGGTGGCACGCGGCGTTGATGCTGCCCACGACGACAACACCAGCATACTGAGCTACAACGACGAGAACTCGCTGGCCTGTGTGCTCACCATTGCCTTCTACTGTGCACGCAACAACTATGTGATGCACCGTGAGCTGGCTACGGGTAAGGGCTTTGCTGACCTGGTGTTGGTGCCTCGCAAGGGTGTTGACAGTCCTGCCATCCTGCTTGAGCTGAAATACAACCATGATGCCGACAGCGCTATCAACCAGATACACCGCAAGGACTATCCCGCCAAGCTGCGCGATTATGCCGACCGCCTGCTGCTCGTGGGCATCAGCTACGACCGCGACACCAAGCAGCACAGCTGCCGCATTGAAGAATTGACAAAATAAAAACGATATAAGCGATGAAAATGAAACAGCTTCTCATACATACCACTACCCTGTTCCGCGCAGTCCTTCTGCTCGGAACATTGGCATTCGTGACCCCACAGCAGACCCAGGCACAGAACTCTGAGCAGCAAGCCGCTATGCCCGATGCTTTCGAGACCATGGATCCTGCCACAGTAATCGGCGACGGACAGTATTATCATATTCAGTTCTACTTCGGCAACGACATTACTTACTTGTCTGACCAAGGTTCGGGCAATGCTATGCGGTCAAAAGATTACATTCCGTTTGCAAAGAACCTCCAGTGGACACTGGTGAGTACAGGAACGGCTAATCAGTTCAAACTGAAGAGTCTTAATGGCAATTGGGCTTATTTTGATAATGGTACATATAAGAGTTCTGACAGTGAAGCAACGGCCACCACTTTTACATTTTACAATCGCAACGACGGAGGCTATGAGATAGGTCCCACTACCGATACGGGGCATACCATGGCTGGTAATAATAGTTCTGTGGTATGGGTAGATATTTGGAATAATACTAAAGGCAATGCCCGTAGCTGTCTGCGCATAGCCAAACTGAAGTCCAATGTGGCACATATTATCTACTGGCAAGAGACTATTCGTGACAACAATAATAATCCTGTTGATCCTAACTCTGAATATCGTGGCCGTGCGGCGGGCTTTACCGCTCACCACTACCTGACCTATTCTGGTACTGACAACAATCGCTCGGATGTCTCCTCCCGTAAATCAGTAGTGTGGTATTACGACGCCTGGAACACCCTGGCGACCCTTGCCGCCTATCACCAAGATGGTCTCTGGACGCTGGAACAGTCTGGCTCAAGCGAGAAGTTCTATATCAAGAAGTACGGAACTGAGGAATACCTGAACTATGATGGCAATGGAGCCAGCATGTTAGGGACTAAGGATGCTGACTATGGCAAGTATGTTCTTGAAATGCCCAGCGCAAACCGCTACACTCGTATACAGAACGACAACAAGTTCGATGCAGACCCGCTGACCGCCGCCATGTTTTATGAGTGGGATGGATGTCGTGAAAATGCCACGATTACAGGAAGTCATAATGTTGGTGTTTACTTCGGCAACGGGACTAATCTGAATCCAGGCGAAACGGTTTACGGTGATGGATGGACTGTGCACTATTTGCACTATGCCGACCTGACCGGCTATACGAAGATTGTGTTCGAGGGGACGTCAGGCTTGGAACTGCGCGTGCTGATGAATCGTGATGTACCCGATGGCACTGATGGTGATTGGGGCGGTGCTTTTCTTGACAGGCGTTGCACCATCGGTGCTAATGGCATGGCAGAAGTTGTCCTCTCAGACCTCACCTTCGCCCATCTGAATTCCATAAAGGTAAATAGCGGCACGGGACAGGTGTCATCTGTTACTCTCGTGAAGCCAAGGTACGATGTCACACAGTTGGCCAGCAGTCAGTTCTATAACTGGAATGGCTACGGGGCTGATGCCACTTCAACGTCGACTGCCCAGGTGGCTTTCAACGTGGGTAATAATCTTGGTTCTGGTGCCACCGTGGCCGGAACAGGCGATGTGGATTACCTCATTTACGCCAACATGCCGGGTTGCAAGAAGATTGTCTTTGAGGGTACGCCCGGCGTGCAGCTGCGCGTGCTCATGAACCGTCAGGAAAGCAACAGTGGCCCATTAGAGGAGAGAACCGCCACCATCAGCAATTACGGCAAAGCAGAAGTAGACCTGTCAGACCTCCCCTACGTTCACTTGAATGCCATCAAGACGGGATGGAACAGCCCAGAAGGTACCGTTACCTCTATCAAGTTCATGTCGCTCAGCAGCGGTGGTAACACCCTTTCCTTGTCGTGTAACAAAACCGATGGTGCGGTGGTGTCGCAGGTGTCGGGGGGGGATACGAATTATCGTAATTCCACATACTGGGTGGCCGGCTTCATGCCCGTGGAGGTGCCCGTGCCCAACAAGGACGAGTTCTATCAGGTACTGCTACAGCTAAAAAGTAATACTGGCCAAATGGTAGACTATAATGGTGGAGCTACGGCTTACTCTGAGGAACCACAATCTCGGAAATTGTTCCAGTTGGAGCAGGTGGATGATTATTCGAAATTCCGATTGAAAAATCCTTCTGGAGAATATCTCAGGCCATACCCAAATCCGGGAGGTGTCACAGAACCCAATAATCCTGATGGAGCGGACTTGATTTCAAATCTTACGCTTATAGATGAGAAATTTAACGTTAAATGGTTCTTTGTCAACCCAGTTGCCAAAGAGATTCCTGTTAACTACTATGTGAAGCACAAGGAGTCGTATCTAAGACCATATGCTGCAGGCGTCATCAATCAGGAGGGACTTAGAAAACAAGGTCTGGCAACTGATGTGGATTCTGAATGGTGGAACTTCGATGGAAATGGTTTTGATGACCCACAGAAAGGCACTCAAAAGACGAATCATTTTGAGATTACCCACTTTGTGAAAAAAGGTAATTCAAAGACGATAGAGTTCCCTACCGTGCTGAATGAAAATAACGATCATATCCTCTTTCAGCGGTTCTACAACTACGACGAGGCGGATACGTCGATGGACCTTGACAACCTGAAGTCCCACGTTAGCCTGGACACTCGCGACGATGGCAACGTGCAGTATTTCCTCTATAAGAATGGTATGGTTACAGGTCAGAAGCTCGACTGGACTAATGTCGACGATGGTGGATATGCTCGTTATGAAAAACGCCGGTTTAACTTCACCAATTCTGACGGACAACCTTTTACGGTTGCAGTTGACGTGTCTCGTTACAGTGATTTGGAGTATCTGAACAGCACCGATCACTTAACGGGTGACTTGAGGGAGCCTTCACTCACCATGCGCTATATCTTCTATATGAATGATGCCAAGGACATGGCAAAGAGACTTACTGCATGTCCAGAAGGTGGCGATAAGTGGTTAGAGACGAAAGAATTCCACTTTGGCAGGACGCAGGTGCCCTATACCAAATACAAAAAGGTTGGCTATCGCGGAGAGTTCATTCCTGTGCGACATGTCTTCTCTGACTATTGGGTATACGATGACCCCAATTTGTTTGATGATGATTATGTAAAGAATCTTCTTGGCATACCAACAAACACTGAACTTAACGCCCAGCAAACCCAACAAATCAGTGACTATCTGGACCAGCATTTGGTGTCTGCCGTTAACAATAATGAGGGTGGTAAGATTGAGGTAGAAGTGGTTCCTGGTAATACAGGAATCAGAAAGGGAGGATACAATCCTAACATTGACCTTAGAGGGTATGAGAATGAAGGCGACGATGGCGACTATCAAGGCTTCTATTTCTATGACAGAATAGCCCGAAATCAAAAAACAGAGTATGGAAAGAGCCGCTTTGTGGTGTTCCGCTATCCTGAAAGTGGCTTCGTGGAGAATTGTGGACCCGATAATCCTGCTTACATCAGAGTATATCTGAACGCTGGCGGAAATAGATACCAGTTGGCTCAGTTCACCCTTTACTTTGATGCAAATATGGCAACTCGCCCGTGGACGGAGCTAAAGAATGGTACCACTTATGCCAATGGCGTGAATTTGGTGAAGGGTACCCCCCGTGATCCTAATGAGTTGAGGAAAAGAGCAGGAAAACCCATCGCAAAGATCTCGTTCGACTATCCTGTTGGCGAAACCTATCATTACCCAACAGCTGCTAATTGTCCAAGCACTGACGGCAACACACGTCACGATGGCTGGGAACGCGGTGCCGGTGGCAGTATTGACAACTCCAGCCCCGTACCCCTGACTTTCGGTCACACCAACTATTCGTTCGATGGTGACGGTGCTAACTGGGGCTCGTATGCTCTTGTGACACAGAAAAGAACAACATGGGGTAATGACAAGGAGATCTTGCCTGCCGACGATGACGACTATGGCTATAAACTTCCTGCCGACCCAGGCATGCAAAAAGCATTCCTCTATATTGATGCCTCTGAGCAGCCGGGTGACATTTGCGCCATGGACTTTGAGGGTGAGTTCTGTGCCAGCGACCAGCTGATGTGTACTGGCTGGATTTCAGGCTGTAACAGGTATAATGATGATGGCGAACACCGCTGCCCTGGCAGTATAACGCTGACAGTGAAGGGTGAAGACGTCTATGGCAACACCGTTACGATATACCGTTTCTGTCCCGGTCAAATCTATGAATTGGACAATGGTTATAACCTACCGGGTGGTGATGTTACTAACAGTGCTGGCGTAGATGGTAGCGGAAATAATGCCGACCATGTGGTGTGGCAGCAGTTCTATTTCGAGTTCTCCACCGATCACAAGTATGAGCGCTATTGGCTGGAGGTGAACAACAACTGTGTGAGCTCCAATGGTGGTGACTTCATGCTCGACAACGTCGAGGTGTATACTATTGTACCCGAGGTGAAACCAGATATTAATACTCCGCTCTGTGTCAGTCTCAACGATAATAATGAGCCGGTTGTCGACATGCGTCTGCTGAAGCTGAACGTGAATTTCAACAAGCTGAAGAGTTCTGCTAATGTGACTTCGGGGAAAACCAAAATAGGCTTTGTGTTCCTTGAGAAAGATGTGTTCCTCAAGAAACTGTGGGATTTGAAGCATCTGGAATCTACCTATGAAAACATAGATTCTTTGGCATTGGCTATCAAGGAGGGGAGATATTTGCTTGATGGTAGTGACTCCGACTACAAAACAGCTTTCGACGCTGCCCTGTTAGGGGACAAGGAGGTCTGGGATTCTTCCACCTCGACAAGTAACATGGGTGCTGGCGTGATGTATTTCGAGTGGGACACAACTTTTGAGAATAATGAGTTGTACACGTTTGCCAAGGCCGTCAACAAGGAGAAAGCAACTTTCCGCTATACAGATGACGAAGGCGACTGGCTTGTGTTTAACGGCAACTATCCAGTACTGCCTTGGAAAACGGACACTGAGTATTACATCGTGCCCACTAACAACCATGTTACTAGTTTCGACGAAGTATATGGAATCTTCGACATCTGTTCAGCATGTAGCAAGGCTAGTGCATTCAAGATAGAGGCACCCTATACATTGATTGGACTGGGTGCTTCGGAAGATGCCAACGACTATATGGTCTGTGAGGGGCAGATTCCAACGCTGGTCTCCGACTTGAAGGGCTACGACTTCAATGGCGTAGAAGTGCCGATGAACGACATCAACTACGACTGGTGGCTGGGCGATAAGGCCAATGGTGTATTGCCTACGCTGGAAACATATCACGCTCAAGAGAAAAATGGCGTCAGGCTCGATGTGGCACTGTCAACATTGCGAATCTATTATCCTGAGGTCACTTCGCTCGATGGCATCGTCAGTCATGCTGCTGTGAACTCTCATCCGGCTCTTACCACCGATATGGTGAACTACCTTAGGGAACTGGTGGAAGCTGGGCAGTTAGTACTTCACCAGAAGTCCATTAGCGTGCCGGCAAAGCCAACTTCGGAGGTAGACCCCTACTTCTACTTGGTGGCTTGCCCCATCCACGATGAGCAATACGACCAGTCGCTCAATCCTCATGGGCCTACCAGCATCATCAACAATGGTGCAATGGAAGGCTTTGAAACAGCTAGCTTCTATACCCGTTACAATAATATCAATTCAAATGCCACAATAAGTGGCGGAGTGGGTAAGAACGGTAGCCGAGGCATAAATGTTACAAGTGCTGCTGCTCCATCAGGCGATTCTCATGCTTGGGATACCCAATTCTTCATCCGTGCCAATGAGGTGATTCCTGTGGGAACAACGTTCCATTTGGAGTTTGATTATAAGGCCAGCAGTGCTGCCACTGTGCATACTCAGTTCCATTCTGAACCAAGTAATTGTATTTATTATAATGGTGCCGGAAACCTAGGTTTCACTACAGAATGGCAACACTTTAAAAGGGACATTGAAGTAACTTCTGATATGGCCCCGAATAACAATTTCCAGAGCATCGCCTTCGACCTGTGGAATGGGAATGATGAAACAGGAAATGGAATTACCTATTTCTTTGACAATGTCGAACTGACTGTTAACAAGAATTACTATGTGGCCTTCTTCTGCGACGAGCCGCAGGGACTTCGTGTGAAGGTTGGGGACAAGGCACCAACTCTGAAGACCGGCTTCGTGTCTGGTGAGAATGGTTTCGACAGTTATAATTATACAGGTGCCGGCGATGCTGTTCTGAGTATCCGTTTGGCAAAGAGAGAGCAGTTTGAAACGGTGAAACACGGTGAACCTGATGCTGCTACCATTGACACGCCCGAAACGACAAGCGCAGAGACTACCCACTTCCTCTGGCTTCCTGTCCGCAATGCCTTTGTGCAGACTGACGAATCAAATAAGGTCATCCAGAAATCGGAAGACGAGAATATCTATTTGGCTTCTACCAACGACCCAGTCTGGGATAAGAATATCTATAAGGCCATGAAGAAAGGCTCGTTGCCCGTTGTAGGAAAGATTGTTCAGCTGAATGCCATTGACGTTTCAAAGAATAGTAATTTGAATGAGAACGACTATAACCGTCTGTGTGTCTACTTCACCGAGAACTTCGAAGTGCGCGAGGGCTATAGCTATACGTTGAGTCTGCCTTTCCAGGAGAGCCCGGGCGAAAACACTTGCGACGGCACCATCCTCATCAACCTGAAGATTGTGCCCGACTACGAGGTGTGGACAGGTGCTGCCGGCAATACCGACTGGAACAACGATGAGAACTGGCGGCGTGCCGATGGCAACATGTCGTCGTCAATTGATGAAAAGCCTGACGGTTCGAAGCGAAACAACAACGAGTTGTATCGCACTGATGACCTGCCCGACACATCGCCACTAAAGGACTACGTCACCAACTACACCAACTACCGCACACCTAAGGACCGCATACTCCGCAAAGGTTTTGCACCGCTCTA
>JAEEOD010000050.1 GCA_016284115.1 Bacteroidaceae bacterium | reverse complement strand
AGCCAAAGTTACGGAAATGACACGTGAAATGCCAATATAAGTATGCTTATTCTTTAACTTACTGCAACTCTAGCGTTACGATAGATTTTGCAGGAAGCTTTACTTTTAGTACGTTACCACTGATGGTGGCGCCATTGAAAACTACTGGCTTTACCAAGTCGGGCTTATCGAATGTGTTATGGTCGTTGATATTGGCAGAGGTTAAAATCTCGCCAGTTACCTTCTTGGCATTCATACCTTGCAGGTTGATGGTCACTTCTTGGGCATTTTGCAAATCAACATTCGACAAAGAAATATGTATTATGCCTTGCTTGTCACGTGAAGCTGTGCCACTGAGCATAGGAAGGGTGCCATAGCCACCTTCCACTTCCTTGGTTGATGTCTGGATATCCATAGGCAAGAAGGTAGCATCCTGATGTACATTATACATGCGGAATACATGATAAGTAGGAGTGAGCGTCATCTGCTTATCGTTGGTCAATATCATAGATTGCAACACATTGACAACCTGAGCGATATTCGCCATCTTCAGACGGTCGGTATATTTATGGAAAATGTCGAAAGTGAGGGATGCCACGATAGCGTCGCGAAGAGAGTTCTGTTGGAACAGATGACCAGGGTTGGTGCCTGGCTCAACATCCCACCAAGTGCCCCATTCGTCAAGCATCAAAGCCACATTCTTATTGGGGTCATAAAAGTCCATGATGGCGATATGGCGTTTGATGACCTCCTCAATACCACGACACTTGCCCAAGGTCTTGTAGTAATCTTCTTCATTGAACTGTGTGGCAGAGCCCTTATGGTTCCAGTTCATAACAGTATAATAGTGGAGTGAGAGGCCATTCATACGGTTGCCCACATTCTCCATCAGCACCTTGGTCCAGTTGTAATCGTAGTCACTTGCACCACTGGCTACCTTAAACAAGCGATTGCCATCGTAGTTACGGCAATAAGTGGCATAACGGCGATAGACGTCGGCATAATACTCAGGACGCATGCTGCCACCGCATCCCCAACTCTCGTTGCCCACGCCCCAATACTTCACTCTCCAAGCATGGTCGCGTCCATTTTGACGACGCAGACGAGCCATGGGGGAATCACCTTCTGAGGTGATGTATTCCACCCACTTTGCCATTTCTTCTACCGAGCCACTGCCTACATTACCGCTGATATAGGGCTCAGCGCCTAACAACTCGCAGAGGTTGAGAAATTCGTTGGTACCAAAACTGTTGTCTTCGATGGTACCACCCCAGTTATTGTTCACCATTTTTGGACGGTTCTCCTTAGGACCGATGCCATCCATCCAGTGGTATTCGTCGGCAAAGCAACCACCAGGCCAACGCAATACTGGTACTTTGAGGGCTTTCAAAGCATTCAGCACATCGGTGCGATAACCGTTGGTATTTGGGATGTGAGAGTCTTCGCCTACCCATAGACCACCATAGATGCAGGAGCCTAAGTGTTCGGCAAATTGTCCGTAGATTTCTTTAGGGATGACTGAGCCAGCTTGGTCGGCATGTAACACGGCCGTTGTCTGTGCTTTAACCATAGCCAATACGGCTACCATAATTAATAATGTGAATGTTCTTTTCATAATCTTACTTTTTGAATTTCACAGCAGCTACTTCAACAGGCAAAGCCTGCTTGTATTGATCAATATACTTATTAAAACCTATAATATCAGCTTCAGTAGGTGCTATCTCTGTTCCTTTATTGTTGGCAAACACCTGTTGGTCAAGAAAATCGGATAATGATTGTCCTTGTGCTTTGTTTACCAAATAGGATGCCAACAGTGCGATACCCCAAGCTCCCCCTTCGCCTGCAGTTTCCATGACGGAAATAGGGGAACTTAATGCTGCTGCCAACATACGTTGTCCTACGCCTTTGGTCTTGAAATAGCCACCATGTCCTGTGATGCGATCTACTTTTACGTGCTCCTTTTGAAAGAGGATGTCGTTGCCAATCTTCAGTACTCCAATGGCGGCATAGAGTTGGGCACGCATGAAATTGGCCAAGTTGAATTTGTCGGTGGCAGTGCGCATGAACAAAGGGCGCCCTTCGGCAAAGCCAGTGACTGGTTCGCCTGAGACATAGTTATAAGCCAAGAGTCCACCACAATCGGCATCGCCTTCCAATGCTTTGGTGAAGAGTTTCTCGTAAATAACTCCCATGTCTACTGGTATACCGAGCATTTCCTGGTATTCTTTGAATAACCCAGCCCAAGCATTGATTTCTGAGGTGCAGTTGTTGCAATGCACCATTCCCACTAGACTGCCATCAGGAGTAGTAACTATATCAATGGCCTCGTAGGGTTTGGAGAGCTCTTTCTCAAGTACAATCATGGAGAAGGATGACGTACCAGCCGAAACATTGCCTGTACGTTGCTTCACCGCATTGGTAGCTGCCATTCCTGTACCAGCATCACCTTCTGGTGGACAGAATGGTATGCCTTTCTTCAGGTGACCTGAAGGGTCGAGACGCAGGGCTCCTGTTTCAGTAAGATAGCCAGCATCTTCGCCAGCAACTACTACTTCGGGCAGGATGTCGAGCAACTTCCATCCTAATTGTTTAGGTGCTATCAGTTGGTCGAATTTCTCCACCATGTCTTGGCGATATTGTTTGGCTTCAGGATCAACAGGAATCATACCAGAGGCATCACCAATGCCGAGCACCTTCTTGTCTGTTAACTGCCAATGGATATAGCCAGCCAAAGTGGTGAGATAGCTTATGTCTTTTACATGTTCCTCGCCATTGAGTATGGCCTGATAGAGGTGAGAGATGCTCCAACGAAGAGGAATGTTATAGACAAAGTGCTCAGAGAGTGCTTTAGCTGCCTCACCCGTATTGGTGTTACGCCATGTACGGAAAGGCACCAGCATATTGCCCTGCACTCCGAATGGCAGGTAGCCATGCATCATGGCACTGATACCTATGGCAGCAAGGCTTTCAATCTCTATTCCATATTGTGCTGCCACTTCATGGCGCAAGTCGGCATAACAATCTTGCAATCCTTTCCAGATGGCTTCGTCACTATAGGTCCATAATCCGTTTACAAGTTGGTTCTCCCATGTATGACTCCCTTGAACGATGGGTTTATTGTCTGTGTCAATGAGTACCGCCTTGATGCGAGTGGAACCTAATTCAATGCCAAGAATGGCCTTGCCTGCTTCGATAACTTGTTTTGCGTTCATAGATTTATTTCAACGCCTTATTCAACATATAATAAATATCGTTGTACTGCAACTGGTGACGGAAATTGCCATAAGTAGTATCCTTGTCAATGCGTAACATTTCTATCTCTGCTATCTCGGCATAGTCAATCCAATATTCAGCTGTAATGTCGTAAGAGAAGCAGCTATGGTGTGTACCGCCAGCCATAATCCAAGCAGCAGTACCAATCTCAAAGTTTGGCATGGGAATCCATAATGCATTGGCAACTGGTAACTTAGGAAGTGGTTTTGGTTTGATACACTCCACATCGTTAACGACCAGACGGAATCGGTTACCCATATCTACGATAGTAGCTGTGATACCTTTGCCAATCTTAGAATCAAATACTAATCTGGCGGTAAATCCTTTACGGATACCAATGCCTAGGAAGTGAACTTCCAGCCGAGGCTTATCTGCAGCAATTAGAGGACAGATTTCCAACATGTGTGATTGCAGGATGCTGGATTTCTCACCATCGAAATTCAGGGTGTAGTCCTCCAGGAATGAACAGCCATTGGGCAGACCCTGTGTCATGAACCATACAGTGCGATAGAGAGCTGCCGATTTCCAGTCGCCTTCAGCGCCAAAACCAAAACCATCGGCCATCAAACGCTGTGATGCCAAGCCTGGTATCTGGTCGAAACCGAGGAAGTTGGGATCATTGATATCTACTTCACCCAAGTCGTCGAAGTTGGTGGTAAAGCCTTTAGCGCCCTCGTCTTGTAACACGCGACGAATGGCAATCTCCTGCTTAGCAGCGTTGTGTACTTTTTTCCAGTATATTTCTTCGCCACTTTCGTCAATCTTGATGGTATAGAGCTTCTTGTATTCTTCTACCAATTCATCGGCCTCTGCATCGGTCACCTTCACATAATAGTCGATTAGTGCACTGACAGGATAGTAATCTACATGGTAACCTAAACGCACTTCTGCTTCTACCTTGTCACCATCTGTCACTGCCACATTGTTCATCTGGTCGCCAAAGCGTAAAATACGCATATCGTGGGCATCTGCCCAAGCAGCTGCCACACGTGCCCAAATTGCAATTTGCTGTTGAGGACGTTCATCTTTCCAATAGCCGCTAACTACCTTACGAGGTTTACGCATACGAGCACAAATATGTCCAAATTCACGGTCACCATGAGCGCTCTGGTTCAGGTTCATGAAATCCATGTCCATGGTATCCCATGGAATCTCGGCATTGTATTGTGTATGGAAATGAAGTAGTGGCTTCTTGAGTTGCTGCAAGCCATGTATCCACATTTTAGCAGGAGAAAAAGTGTGCATCCAAGTAATGATGCCCACACATTTCTTGTCATTGTTGGCAGCCATCATTATAGCGGTCACTTCTTTCTCGCTGTTGGCAGTACCTTTATATATAATCTTGATGGGAATAATACCTTTTTCATTCAGTCCGTCAACCATCTCCTGAGAGTGTTTGTCAACAATCTTCACCGTCTCACCTCCGTAGAGCAACTGTGCACCAGTTACCCACCAAATCTCGAAATTCTCAAATGCTTTTATCATGGTATTAAATTTTAAATTAATAATCATTTATTTTTTGTTTGTCCGTAATATGCATTAGGTCCATGCTTGCGCATGAAATGCTTTTCCACTAGATACTCGCTCATGGTAAGGTTGGGATTGATAGAAAAGGCGATAGCCGCCATTTTTGCCACCTCTTCTAGTACTACAGCATGATATACGGCCTGATCTGCATTTTTACCCCAGGTAAAAGGT